>JADGNS010000793.1 GCA_017883355.1 Candidatus Solibacter sp. | reverse complement strand
GGCGGCCCAGCAGTTCAGATTCGGCGCGGTACCAGTCTGCTTCGTGGGAGCCGTGCCGGCGCCCGCGCGCCTCCCAGTAAGCATAGGCGAGGCGGGCGATTTCCTCATGGGACGGGGCCTGAGCGGCAACCTGTGGGCCTTGGTAGATTTCACGAGGCGCGCGGCCAACCTGGGTTCTTGCGCAGCAATGGGTCATGGATCGGACACCAATAGTTATAGCAGAAGGCGGCTGGAGTACCAAACCTCACCCCAGCGGGTTCTCCGGCCAGGCGTGCTTGGGGTAGCGGCGCGAGAGTTCCTTGCGCACCTGCGGGTACAAGCGCTGCCAGAAGCCCGCGAGATCGCTCGTCATCTGCACGGGACGCTGGTTGGGCGCCAGCAGGCGCACCACCACGGGGACGGCGCCGCGGGCCACCGTGGGCGTTTCGCGCATGCCGAAGAAATCCTGCAAGCGGGAGGCGATCCAGGGCGGCTGGTTGGGCTCGTAGTGCACCGGCACCTGGCGCCCGCGGGTGAGCCGGATCGAAGTGGGCGCGATCTCTTCCAGCAGGCGGCGCGTCCCTGGCGGCATCCCTTGCTCGATGGCGCGCAGCAATCCGGCGCCGCGCGTGGCGGACTCCAACTCGGCAAAGCTCTTGAGTCCGGTGGCCAGCCGCGCGAGCGCAGCCTCGATGGCGGCGTCATCCAGCGGCGGGGCTTTCGGGGCCGCTGCCTGGCCGTGCTGCGCGGCGAATTGGACGCGCGATTGGAAGGCCGCGATCTCGTCCATGTCGGCGAAGCGCCCCAGTCCCGCTTCCACCGCTTTGTGCGCCAGGAAAACGCCGGCCTGCTCCGCATCGGGCGGCGTGCGGCGGGTGTCGATCGGGATCTGGTCGAACATCAGCGAGGTCACCGCTTCCACTCGTTCGCCGCCGCGATTCCATTCCAGGGTGGAGACCTCGCGCAGGCGCTCCGGGAACAGGTCGAGCAGCCACGTGGGATCGATGGCGCTCGCCAGGCGCACCAGCGGCGCCTTCTGATCCTTGCGATCTTCGGCTTCCACGGCCACCATGAGGTCCGCGCCCGTCACCGTGCTGTTAGGCGCCTGCTGTGCTGCGACGCCGCTCGCCAACTGCAACTCCGCACCCTGACGCCGCCGCGCCACGCGATCGGGAAAGCCGGTCAGGATGCTCAATAAGAGCGCGTCTTCGCTGTCGGGGGCGTGGTCGGCGGCCGCGCCACCACTAGTGCGCGCGCCCGCTCCGCCCAACTGGCGGAACAGCCGCGCGGCGTACGGCGACCACTCCCCTTCCAGCAGCACCAGCAGGTCAGAGCGCGAGGCGTGCGGCGCTCTGGCCGGCAAGCGTTCCCCGGCGCTGAGCAGCGCGGCCACGGCGCAGCCATCGCGAGCCACGCCGCGGCGCCGCGCTTCCACCATCAAACGGCCCAATCGCGGGTGCAAGGGATAGCGCGCCATCTCGCGCGCCGTGCTGCCGGTGGCGCCGAGTTGGCGCAGCAACTCCCGCGCCTGATCGATGGCGGCGGCGGGCGGAGCGTCCAGCCAATCGAGCGAATCCAGGTCCGTGTTCATGGCTTCGAGCAGGAGCGCGGTGGGCGCCAGATCCTCGCGCAGGATCTGCGGCACGTCCTGCGCGGGACGCCGCACGAAGTCCTCCCGCGGGTACAGGCGGAGGGCGCGCCCCGGCCCGGTGCGTCCCGCGCGTCCGGCGCGCTGGTTGGCGCTGGCCTGGCTGATGCGCTGCACCGTCAGCGCCGGCAGACCGGACCACGGCGAGTGGCTGGCCACGCGGGCCAAGCCGCTATCGATCACGGCGGCGACACCTTCGATGGTGATGGAACTTTCCGCCACGTTGGTGGAGAGGATGATCTTGGTCTGCGCGCAGGGACCTACCGCGCGGTCCTGCTCCTCGGGCGACTGATCCCCGTAGAGCGGCAGCAGTTGCCACGCGTGACGGCGGGCCAGTGCCACGCAGGCGGTTTGCGCGCGCCGGATTTCGAACGATCCCGGGAGGAAGACCAACACGTGGCCGGCGAGCCCGCGGGCGGCCAGACGCTCCAGCGCGGCCGCCACCTGCTCTTCCAAAGGCGCGGCGGAATGCGGCGTGTACTCCGTCTCCAGCGCGTGCTGCCGCCCGGCCGATCGCAGTACCGGCAGTAGTTCCCTGCCCTTCCCCGCCAGATATTGCGCGACCGGAGCGGCGTCGAGCGTGGCCGACATGACGACGATCTTGAGATCCGGCCGCCGCGTGAGCTGCAGGCGCCGCAATAGCGCCAGCGCCAGATCTCCTTCGAGATGGCGCTCGTGGAATTCGTCCAGCACCACGCACCCCACGCGCTCCAGGCCGGGGTCGCTCAGCATGCGCCGCGTGAGCACGCCTTCGGTCAGGAAGCGCAGGCGCGTGCGCGGGCCCGCCACCTCCTCGAAGCGCACCTGATAGCCCACCGTCTCGCCCACCGCCTCGCCGAGTTCGGAGGCCACGTAACGGGCAGCCAGGCGTGCGGCCAGGCGGCGCGGTTCCAAGACCAGCAGCTCGCGCGCGGCATTGAGCCCGAGCAGGCCAAGCAGCGCCGGTGGCACGCGCGTGGTCTTGCCCGCCCCGGGCGGCGCTTCCAGCACGAGGTGGTTGGCGGCGCGCAGGTGGTGCAGAATGGCGGGGAGTAACTCGTCGATGGGAAGCCGCACGCGAGCTTCTATTGTAGTTCTACCAGTTTTGTGGGGCGCAATCCTGCCCGTAGCCGGCCTTCCGGCCGGCTGGACCCGCTGGAAAGCGGGTCCGCAGGCTGGATAGCCTGCCCCACGGTCGAGTGTTTACTATTGTTTCAATTCGACGATGTTCTGGCGCATTTTTTCCGCCTGCGGGTAATCCGGGTGATGCTGCAGGAAATCCTCCAGCACGCCCGCGGCTTCGCGCTTCTCGCCGCGCCGCAGATGGATCTCCGCGAGGAACAGTTGGGGATGCGAGAAGTGGGCCGGATCGATCTTGCGCGCCCGCTCCAGGTACTTCACGGCGGCATCGAACTGCCCCAGCTCGAAGTAGGTCATGCCGAGCTGCGAGTTGGCCAACGCGTCGTTGGGGCGTGTCAAGGTGGCGTGAACGTTGACTTCCAGGCCTTCATCCAGCTTGTGGAGCGTGACCAGCACGCCACCCAGATTGACCAGCGGTTCGTAGGCCGTGGGGTCCTGCTTCAGCGCCTGGCGGAAACGCTGTTCGGCCAACGGGAAGCGGCGTGTCTGATAGGCCATGGTGCCCAGCGTGTTCCATGCGTTGGCAAATTGCGGCGCCAGTTCCACGGCGTGCTCCAGATGTTTCTCGGCGGCATCCACGTCGCGCTTTTCCAGATCGCGTTGTGCCTCCACGTAGTCGCGCAGCGCGCGATCCGGGATAGCGAGCTCGCGCGCCGTGACGGAGTGCCGCCGCCGCTCGGGCGCCGGGTCGAAATCGGCGTCTCTGAGGGCGACGGTGAGTTGGATGCGGTTGCGCGAATCGGCCAGGCTGGGTCCCACTTCGATGGTCTGGCGCGCCTCGCCGCGTCCCGGCTGGTAGACCGCTACGGTATAAGTCGCCGCCACAAGTCTCTTGAA
>JADGNS010000055.1 GCA_017883355.1 Candidatus Solibacter sp. | reverse complement strand
ATAGCACAGGAAAATCGGGAATCAGAGCCGTCCTTTTCCCTGAAGGAGCACTGACAGTTGACCCGCAAACAGTTTCTGGCCACGTTGGCTTGCACCCGACTGGCACCCGCCCAAATGGGAGTGGCCGGCGCACAGCAGGGCGCTCCTGCCATCATGTATCGCGACTACTCGCGCTGCCTACCGGACTACCTGCGCGACCTGGCGGAGCGGGCTTATCAATCGCGCAATCGCGCGATCTCCAATCTGACCACACCGGCGGCCGTACGCGAACGGCAGCGGTGGGTCACCGAAACGTTCTGGACGCTGGTAGGCGGAATGCCGGAGCGCACTCCGCTCAATGCCAGAACGGTAGGCTCGTTTGAACGGCCAAAGTATCGCGTCGAGAAAGTTGTCTACGAGAGCCAGCCGAACTTTCACATCTCCGGTACTCTGTACATTCCCACGGTGGGCCGGCCGCCGTTTCCCGGCGTGTTGTACCAGATGGGTCACACCACGAACGGGAAGGGCGATAGCACCTACCAGCTCTGCTGCCAGACGCTGGCAGGGCTCGGCTATCTGGTGCTCGGCTTCGACCCGATGGGACAGGGGGAACGCACTTACTACCCGGGACGCAAGCCGTCACTCAGCCGGCTCGGTGCGGATGAGGAGCATACCTTTCCCGGCCGCCAGATGCTGCTCAAGGGCATCACCAGCACCCGGCTACAGACCTGGGATTCCGTGCGCAGCCTGGATTACCTGGCGTCGCATCCGCTGGTGGACCCCAAACGGCTCGCCGCTACGGGTCAATCCGGCGGAGGCACCACCACGATGCTGCTGGCCGCGGTGGATGACCGGCTGGCGGCGGCGGTGGTCTCCAGTGGCATCACCGAAAACTTCGCCTGTGCGAATTTCAATCCCCCTGGCTCCACCGACGATGGAGAACAGAATCTGATCGCTTCCGTTTCGGCTGGCTTCGACCGCTGGGACCTGCTCTATCCGATCGCGCCTAAGCCGCTGTTGGTCATGGTAAGCCAGCGCGATTTCTTCGGCACCTACTCGCCGAACTACCTCACCAGCGGAACCGAGGAATTTCAAAAACTGCAGCGCGTCTACCGGACGCTCGGCCACCCCGACCGGATTGCGTGGTTCGGAACGCCGCTACCCCATGGGTTCAGTTTCGATCTCCGCATGCAGATGTACAACTGGTTCGCGCGCTGGCTGAAGGGTGAATCGCAACCGGTCCGCGAAGAGCCACTCGTCCAGGCGGAAACGGAGGAGACGCTGTTTGTCTCGGCTAACGGGAGCGTCGTACAGTCGTTCCACGGCGAGACACCGTTCACGCTCAACCGGAAGCGAAGCCTGTCGAAGGCACCGGCGGACCTCGCGCGGCTCCTGGGTGTCGATCGCTCAGCCGGCGGCGCGAGCGCCATAACGGTAGGTCACGCCTCGTACCACCAGACCCTGGTCGAGGCAGTGGAGTTCCCCGCCGCGCCAAAAGTGTGGGTGCCGGCATGGCTGTACCAGCCCAAAGCGGCCGACCCTGCAAAAGCGCTGGTGATCGTTGTCGAGCCCGGCGGACGGAATGAGTGGCACGAATCCGGACTCTACAATCGTATGGCGGCCGAGGGTTACATCGTCTGCGCGCCGGACCTGCGCGGTATCGGGGACATGACTCCCGAGTTTAGCCGGGGGGCCGCGCGCCACGCCAGACCGCACAACAGCGAGGAGGATTACGCGTGGTCCGCACTCGTTCTCGGGAAGCCGCTGGCGGGGCAGCGCGTCACCGATATTCTGTCCATCGTTCGGGGTCTGCGGGCGCGTGGGGACTTCGGGCGCCGGCGTGTGATCCTCGCCGCTCGCGGCATCCTTACGGTACCCGCCCAGTTTGCCGCCGCTCTCGAACCCGCGATCGACAGCCTGTATCTGGCGGATGGCTTGATCTCTTTCCGCTCTATTGTCGAAACGGAAATATATAAGTACCCCTTCGGCAATTTCGTCCCGAACCTGCTGGCCCACACCGACCTGCCTGAGTTGACTGCCTCCCTTGCGCCGCGGCGGGTGACGCTCGCCGGAGCGATAGACGGAGCCGGCAACCGGATGGCGGTCGATGCGGTCCGTGCGGAGCTTTCCTCCGCGTCGAACATTCGAGTTCTCCCGGAGCCTGCATGGAGCCCATCCGATATTTTGTCGGCCTGAGTCCTCGCTGCCGGCCGCTTACACTTCTACGCCGAGATCGCTCCAGGTGACCACCTTTTCCTGTACCATCGCCTGATGGCCCAGGATGGCGGTGAGCGCCGCCGTGGCCCCTCCTTTGATGTCGACCGGCGGCGGCGTGCCCTTTGTGATTGAGTCGTAGAATGCCGCGATATGCGCGAACTGATCCTCCTGCTGCTTCGGCGCCAACACCACGGGGCTGACTCGTCCCGGAGGATACATGGTCCCGGTCATCAGGTCCACGGCGCCCTTGGTCCCGTACACATACACGTACTGGTTGCCGTTGGGCATGGAGGCGGGGTGAAACACGTTCTGCGTGAAAGACATTTTCACGCCGCCGGGGTAGTCGTACGTGATGCTGCCGCAATCGAAGATGGTGCGTCCCGGCGGGTCGTTCTTATACATTACGATTGCCCCAAAACCGCAGGCCCGCGAGGGATGAGCCCCGATCGCCCAGTTGCATAAATCCAGGTTGTGCACGGACTGCTCGATGAGGTATCCGCCGGACTTGGCGACGTCGAAATACCAATCGGCGGATGTTCCGTCGTGTTCGAGGTCGGCGGTGGCGTGCCGCTGGGCCTTCACCATGATCACGTCGCCAATCACGCCCTCACGAATTTTCCGGACGGTCTCGCCAAGTTGCTTCTGCGAGCGCAACTGTTGGCCGGCAACGAATACTTTACCCGACCCCTTGGCCGCATCGAGAAGCGCGCGGACCTGCGCCGGCGTGACGCCGATCGGCTTCTCGCAATATACGTTCTTGCCGGCCTTGATCGCCGCGATGGCCATTTCGGAGTGCAGATAGGGCGGGGTCGCGATGAAAACAGCATCCACGTCCTTCGACTCGATGACCCGGCGCCAGTCCGCAAAGGTCGCCGGGTTATCGCGAACTGCCGCGGTGGCCGCCTTGTCCAACCGGTCGGGTTTGGTGTCGCACAGCGCAAGCACTTTCGCATTCGGTTGCCGGAGCACACCCTGGAGCAGGAACGACCCGCGATTGCCCACGCCGATCATCCCGGTGCCAACCGGCTTCTCGGATTGGAAGGCATGGGCCGCCAAGGCCGAGCCGAACAGAAAGAACCGGCGATTCACACTCATATTTACCTCTGCGCTGCCATTATATGTCCACACACTTCGCAAGGGAACGGTTCGTGGCGCCTTGTGTGCCTCTATCGGGTTGCCAAACGAATGACGGCGTCGTAAAGTGGAGTCACTCTGACCTCCCAAAGGAGCGAGAACCATGAACCGCAGGCAATGGGTGGCGCTCAGCGCCGGTAGTTTCGCCGCGGGCCGAAGCGCCGCGGTAGCTCAACAGACGTCACAGTCCCCACCGGCAGCGAATGCCGGGCGCCCGCCACAGGACACCGTACTGCCGCTGGAGCGATATGAGCCTAAGAGCATGCTTCACGTGCCGGAGACGCACGTTCCGCGCTCCCGTTTTCCGGTGATCGACTTTCACACCCACATCACCTTCGCCACGGGCGGCGCGAATCCGGGCGCGGTGCGCTT
The DNA here is from genome assembly GCA_017883355.1 of Candidatus Solibacter sp. Lineage (GTDB taxonomy): Bacteria > Acidobacteriota > Terriglobia > Bryobacterales > Bryobacteraceae > Solibacter. Next base: position 7,685 of record JADGNS010000055.1, on the reverse strand, counting down.
CAGCATGGATCCGGCGAACTGTCTTGCCGTCATGGACCGCAAGAACATCCGGACTATGGTCAACGTGACGGGGGGCTATGGCGCGGGGTTGCTCGACGCGATCGGTAAACTGCAAACGGCGCACCCCGGCCGTTTTATCGTCTTCACCGAACCGGCGTGGACCAAGGCATCCGATGCAGACTATTCCAAGTTCCAGGCCGACCAGATCGCGGACGCACACAAGGCCGGCGCGAAAGGGCTGAAGGTACTAAAAACCCTGGGTCTTTTCCTGCGCGAGCGCGGGAGCCAGAAACTGGTCCGAATCGACGATCCGCGATTCGACCCGATGTGGGAGGCGGTGGGGTCGCTGAAGATGCCGGTAGCGATTCATATTTCCGATCCGGAAGCCTTCTTCCTGCCGATCGACCGCTTCAACGAGCGTTACGAGGAACTGCACGCTCACCCGGATTGGTCCTTCCATGGAAAGGATTTTCCGGGCAATCGCGAACTGCAAGAGGCGCGGCGCAATGTCATGCGGCGTCATCCGAAGACGCAGTTCGTCTGCCTGCACGTTGCCGATGCCGAAGATCTTCCGTACGTTTCGGAATGCCTCGACAGCCACCCGAATATGTCCGTGGATATCGCCGCCCGCATTGGAGAGTTAGGCCGCCAGCCGCGGTCCGCGCGGAAATTCTTCGACAAGTATCAGGACCGCATCGTGTTCGGCACGGACGCGAGCTCGAGCGCCAGTACACCGCAGCAGACCTTCGGCGACGCACTTTACGAAATCTACTATCGCTTTCTCGAAACCGAGGATGAGTATTTCGACTACGCCCCGGCGACGGTTCCACCGCAGGGCCGGTGGCGGATCTCCGGCTTGGGATTGAGCGAGCAGGTCCTTCGGAAAGTGTATGGGGAGAACGCGGCTCGCCTGATTGGCCTCTCCGCGTAGATTAGGAGCAATCGCATGAGACGACTCGCCGGCGCTGCCTGCCTTCTGGCCTTGACGGCCGGCTTCTCCATGCCGCCTGACCAGATCGAGAGTAAACACGCGCAGCGCGATGCTTCCGCGGATACAGACCCGAACTCCGGCTTCTGGCGCGGAGTCGCCCCGATTCTCGCCGAACGCGACGGCTCGGGGAACCTGGTGCCGGGATACCGGACCGAAATCCGGTCGCGGTGGACGGGCCGGAATTTGTATTTTCTGTTCATATGCCCCTACGAGCAACTCAATCTGAAACCCGAGCCAAAGACAGAAACCGAGACCAATGAGTTGTGGAAATGGGACGTGGCGGAGGTGTTTATCGGTTCGGACTTCAAGAACATCCGGCGGTACAAGGAATTCGAGATCTCACCGCAGGGAGAATGGATCGATCTCGATATCGATCTGGACGCTCCGCGACACGAAGACGGATGGGTGTGGAACTCCGGATTCCAGGCCTCCGCTCGCATCGACCATGCCGGCAAAACCTGGTACGGTTTCATGCGGATTCCCTATGCCGCTGTGGATACGCGTTCCTCCGCTGCCGGCAATACGCTCAGAGTCAACTTCTTCCGTTCTCAAGGAGTACGGCCCAATCACAAGGCGCTCGTCTGGCAAGCGACTCATCGTCCTACCTTTCACGTTCCGGAGGTTTTCGGGACGCTGCGGCTGGTGGACTGACATCCATTTCAGACTGCCCGGCGTGCTACCCTTCTTGTTCGCCGTCCGAACTAATGGAGCTGGCGATCAGTCGGAAAGAGGAGGAAGATGGAATTCTCACGCCGTGACCTGGCCCTGATACTTCCCGTGCTGGCGGCCGCCGACGCTGCCGCGCAACGACCGCAAATTGCGCCACTGCCCGCCAAGGTTTACCACGCGGCAAAGATTCCGTACGTTGGCGATGAAAAGAAGAAGGGCCGGGCTTTCTTCCGTGGAGCGGACCACTCCGGATTCGATCTGGAGGCGCACGAAACCGTGCTCGGCCCCGGCACGGAAACGCACGCTCCCCACAAGCACGAGCACGAAGAAATCGTGATCCTGATCGAGGGGACCGCCCAGACGTTCATGGAAGGCAAGACCGAGACCGTCGAGGCGGGCTCGGTGATTCACTTCGGATCGAACCAGTTGCATAGCCTTCGTAACGCGGGGACGACGCCATGCAGGTACTACGTCATTGAGTTGCGCGGCAAGGAAGCCTGATTTGACGGACAGCATGATGCCAAAGGAGGCCGTATGACAAAAGCTAGACCGATGATCTGGAGCCTGGCAACCAGAGCCTTACTCGGCGCTGTGCTGGCGCTGCCTTTGGCCGCCGGCCAGGTGCCCGTCGGAAAACCCGAGGAAGCGGGTATGTCGACCGAACGCCTGCAGAGAATTCACCAGGCGATGCAGCGGCACATCGATGCGGGGGTAATCTCCGGTGCGGTGACAGTGGTGGCCCGCCATGGCAAGATCGTGCACCTCCAGGCGCACGGTCTGATGGATCTGGAAACCAAGAAGTCCATGGCGCCGGACGCGATCTTCCGGATCGCTTCGATGACCAAGCCGATTACCGGTGTAGCCGTCATGATGATGGTGGAGGAGGGGAAGATCCGCCTGAACGATCCGGTGTCGAAGTTCATTCCCGAATTCAAAGACACCAAAGTTGCCGTTGCCCGTGATTCGATCTCCCCTCGCCCCACGGGCCAGCGGAGTGGAGATCCGGACTTTTACCTTGTGCCGGCCTGGCGTGAGATCACGATCCGCGATCTGCTTACGCATACCTCAGGGCTCATCAGTGGCGGGATTGGGGCGCGAGAGGCGGCAAAGTTGAATTTGAAATCCCCTGCCGACACGCTGGCCACCTATGTCCCCAAGTTGGGTGCGGTTGCGCTCGACTTCCAGCCAGGTACGCAGTGGGCCTATAGCGGCGCCGCCGGTCCCGAAGTGCTCGGGCGAATTGTGGAGATCGTCTCGGGCCAGGCCTACGATCAGTTCCTGCGGACACGTGTTTTCGAGCCTCTCGGGATGAAGGACACCTTCTTCTACCCGCCGGACGACCGCCGGTCCCGGCTGGTGACCTTGTACGACAAGAGCCCGGCTGGATTGCCGAAGAGCGCAAATCAGGATGGCTTTTCCAGTAAGACATTTTTCGGAGCTGGTGGGAGCCTGATGTCCACCGCGGAAGATTATTTGCAGTTCGCCCAGATGCTGTGCAACGGCGGCAGACTGAACGGTAAGGTCCTGCTAAGCCCGAGGACGGTGCAATTGATGGCCTCCAACCACGTGGGCGAGCTGTTCAACGGCAAACTCGGCCGGCCCGCCCGCGGTATGGGCTATGGCCTGCTGGTGGGTGTGGTCGAGGACGCTGTCGCGTCGGGGCTCCGAGTCTCCACGGGCAGCTTCGGCTGGGATGGAGCCTATGGAACGCAGGCGTGGATCGACCCCACGGAGAAGATGGTCACCATCGTCATGATCCAGACGCAGGTAACGGCCGTGCAGCGCGACTTCGAGAACGCAGTGATGCAGGCGATCATGGAATAGTCGAATGGTACGTCCAATGGTGTCCGGAGTCCGTGGGTCCCTTCTAGCGTCGTGCCTGTGGGGATGGGTCGTGATGGCAGCTCCACAGGCCCGATATGGCGTTGCGGAGGAAGCGGCGGGCGCCGCTGGCTCTCCACGGGTGATCGTGATCCGGGATCATATCGCGGGTGTCGAAGCGGCGGTGTCTCCCTCCGAAGGCGGCGAACTGACCAGCCTGCGGGTGAAAGTCCGCGGCGTGTGGATCGAGTTGGTGTACCGCGCCCGAGAGTATGGGGCTGCTTCGGGCTTCCGAGGAAAGGCTTCTTTCCTCTGGCCGGCTGTAGGGGGGCAGTATCTTGCAGGCAGCAATCCCGCCGGCTCGTGCGCCGATGGCACTTACCTGCTGGGAGATCGCAGTTACCCGATGCCTTGCCATGGTTTTGCCAAGAGCCTGGTCTGGGAAGAGACCGGCCATTCCGCCGACGAGGCGGGAGCGCGCGTGATCGTCGAACTACGCGACTCGCAACAGACACGCGCCAATTACCCCTTCGGGTTCCGCGTGCGGGCGACGTACGACCTGTCCGGCGGAAGGCTGACGATCACGTACAAAGTGTCTGCCGCCGGCGCCAACCCGGTTGCGATGCCATTTTCGATCGGCAACCATGTGGCCTTCCGGCTACCTCTTTTACCGGGCACGGACCCGGCCTCGATGCTCTTGGAAACGCCAAATTCCTTCGAGTTACTGCGAGACTCGCGTGGCCTGGTCACGGGCGCCCAGCGGCGACCACGCTCCTTCGCCGATGCCACGCGCTTGGGCGATTTCGACGCCACCCTGGCGCTGCCGCTGGCGGGATATAGGGGCGATCCTTATGCCATACTCACCGATCCGCAGGGGCTGGCGATCCGCGTGACCCACCGGGCTTCGTCCGGGCTGCCCCAGCCGCTGGTACAGTTCAACATCTACGGTGGACCGAAGCAGGGCTACCTGTGCCCCGAGCCATGGTTCGGGTTACAGAATTCGCTCAACGTCAAGAAGGGCCTGGTGATGCTCGCGGCGGGCGCGGAATGGGAGTGGGTGGTGGAACTCCGGCCGGAAATCTCGAACGGAGCTACAATCATCCCGGGAAGGAAATAGACCGGCATGACTTGGAACGGACAATGGAGCAGGCGCGACCTTTTCAGAGTTTCCGGGATGGGGTTGATGGGACCGGCGTACGTGCGCGCCCAGGACGCGGAAGCGCCGCCGTTATTCCGGCGCCGCGGAGGACGCAGGCTGTACCAGCCTCCAGCCGAAGCCTCGACAGTCGGCTTGGTGAAAGGAAGCGACCGCCGGCAGAATATCTACCGGGCGCTGAAGCTTATCGAGGACCAGGTGTTTGGCGCGATCGGCGACAAGCAGATTCTCATCAAGCCGAACTTCGTACAGACCAGCAAGCAACTTGCCGCCACGCACGCGGACGCGATCCGCGGCATTCTGGACTTCCTGAGGCCGCACTACAAGAAGGAGATCATCATCGGCGAAGCCGCCGCCACCCAGGAGGGAACCTTTGCGGGGTATAAGAATTACGGCTATCCGGACCTTGCAAAGGAATTCCCGGTCAAGCTGGTGGACCTGAATCTCGGGAACTATCAGTACCGCTACACGATTGGCGAAAAGAACGCTCCCACGCCGATTCGGATCTGTTCGTCCTTCCTCGATCCAAACCTGTACATCATCTCGGCGGCGGTGTTGAAGACGCATGGATTTGCTTCGGTGACGCTGTCACTGAAGAACATGCTGCTGGGCGCGCCCATTAATGACTACAAGAAGAGCGACAAGAGCCAGATGCACCGGGGTCCGCATGGCGAGCCGGACGACATCCTGCACTTCAACATGTTTCATCTGGCGCAGGAGGTCTTTCCGGACCTGGCCGTGATCGATGGTTTCACGGGCATGGAGGGGGACGGTCCGTCGCGCGGCACGCCCGTGGATTCGCGCATCGCACTCGCCAGCACAGACCCTGTGGCGGCAGATACGCTTGGTGCGCGGCTGATGGGCTTCGACGCGAAGAAGATCCTCTACCTCTCCGCGATGGCGGACGCGGGAATGGGGCAGGGAAACCTGGACAAGATCAAAGTGCTGGGGAGCCCGACGGACGAGTGCTCTTACCGTTTCAAGAACTCCCCGTTACTGCATTTCTCGGCGGCCCTGGAAGCGTAGAGCTTGCCGACTAATTCCGAGACTTGGAAATGACCCGGTGGGTTACGTACTGCACGTCCAGAGCGGACGTGCCGAATATGTTGGATCGAACCACCACCTGATAGGCGGCGGGAAATCCAGGCAAGCCTTCCTTGCGAAATAACCGCAGCAGTGCCTGTAGCTGCCTCGCCGACGAAAAGAACTCGCTCGCCGCCTGTGTCCCCGGCGACAGGGTTCCGGAAAAGACCACCGTTCTGCGATTGGAGTCGCCCCAGCTTGGCATCACGGTGATCAGTCCGAATGCCGTGTCTCCGTTGGCGGCACCGGCGCCGCCAACGCGGGTATCGTACTCTGCCGGCTCGCCGGGTCTTGGATCCACATTCCAAATGGACGTGGTCCGTTGTTGATCCGGGATGCGGACACGGAAGGGCTTATCTCGCAGGTAGAGGTCGATGGTCTTGCTGAACCCCGGGCGGCCAAACATCAGGAGGTTCCGCTTGTTGAGAGCCGGCAATTGGATGGCCGCTTCGGGCAGGAGTTCCGGAGTAATTCCAGCTCCGCTCAGTAACTGGCTCACCGCTACGGCTCCTGCCACATCGCCCCAGAAGGGCGAGGTCAGCGACGGCCCGAGGTAGATTTCCTTCGCCGGAGGCAGGCCGGGGAGGCTCAGATACCAGGCCAGCAGATCGGGCGAGGTGACGGTGGGCCGGCTGGAGGGTTCCAGGGGCCGTTGCATCAGCGTCAGTTGCGCCGCGGTGGAAATGCAGATGAGAGGATTCGCGTTCTTCGTCAGCAGCGGTCCCCAGGCCTCAACAAGCGCCGGGTCCAGGGCCGGCCCCGTCTTGGACAGCACGGCTGCCAACCCGGCAGTGGCTACCACCGCGATCGCACAAGCCAGGCATACCGTTCGCAGCGTTACCGGCTGGCTCCAGAATTCCGGATCCGTGCCATGTCTCGCGGGCGGAGGTGCCGCGACTTCAGGTTGCGGCTCGGACGGGGGCCTGACACCCATCCGCTGAAACACTGGGCAGTAGCTGCCCTTTGGCAATTCGATATGCACTGGATCGTCGGGGTTCTCGACTTCGTAGTAGTGCTCCAGGCGCCTGCGGAGGTTGTGGATCCGGTTGCGCACCGTTCCGTCTTCCAACGAAGAATAGTCGTGGGGCCTGCCCAAGGCCTCCACCGCTACGGTGTACTCGTCCAAGCCATCGCGCCGGCCGGAGATCTCCCGTTCGCAGATATAGCTGAGGAGGGACTTCAACTGGTCGGAGCGTTGGAAACCGCTACTGGCCAGCACCCGTTGCAGGGCTTCACGTTTTTCAATTTCCCGGACTTCGGGAAGGAGGCTCTTTTCCATGGGCGCATCCTGGCGCCTTGATGCCGGAACGGACTGACGGAGAATCGCAATGTTTGCGCTTTGTTTCCGCTCACTTGGCGCTATGTTTGCAAACAGTTTATAACCATTGGAAGAACTTGTCCAGCGGATCGACACCGCATAAACTCGTCTCAACGTAGCGGGGAACGATTTGGGGCAACCTCCGGGTTTTGCCTGGAGTTCGCCAGTCCAAGTTGACAAAGTCTCGCGATCATTAAGGAAGGAACCAAGTTATGTTCAGACGACACGCTGGCGTTGTAGTTGCATTGCTCGCGATCTGGATGGCCGCCCGACCGGGCTGGTCCCAGGAATCGCGCGGCACCGTTCTGGGACGCATCACGGATAGTTCCAGCTCAGTGGTTACCGACGCGTTGGTCCAGATCACCAACCTCGCGACCGGCGTGACCGTGAAGGGGACCGCCAATGGGGAAGGAAACTATTTCTTCTCGTTTCTGATTCCCGGAACGTACCAGATCGCAGCCGAGAAGACCGGGTTTAAGCGTTTCGTGCGGGACGGGATCGAGGTCCACGTCAATGATCGCCTGGAGGTGAACATCTCGCTGGTGCTCGGTGCCATCGCGGAGACCATCACCGTCAGCGAAGAGGCTCCCCTCCTGGACACCACGACTGCCTCAGTCGGGCGCGTGGTCGGCGCAAAGGAAGTGCGC
>JADGNS010000792.1 GCA_017883355.1 Candidatus Solibacter sp. | reverse complement strand
GCGTCCGCGATGGGCGTCCACGGTGTAGACGCTGAGATTCAACACGACGGCGATTTCCTTGTTGGTCTTGCCCTCGGCCAGCATCTGGAGCACTTCGCGTTCGCGGCTGGTCAGCAGGTCGATCGGGTTGGTGACGTGCTTGCGGTAATCGTCGAGCACGGCATTGGAAACCGCGGGGCTGAGATAGCTTTCACCGCCGGCCACCGCGCGGATGGCCTTCACCAGATCGTCGGCGCCGGAATCCTTCAGCAGATAGCCGCGCGCGCCGGCGCGCAGGATCTCGCGCACATAGACCGAGTCCTTGTGCATGCTGAGCGCGATCACGCGGATGTGCGGATTGGCCGCGAGCAGGCGGCGCGTGGCTTCGATGCCGTTCAACTCCGGCATCGCCACGTCCATCACCACGATATCGGGATTGAGTTGCGCGGCCAGTTCCACGGCTTCGCGTCCGTTGGCGGCCTCGCCGACAATCTCCATGTCGGCCTGCGCGCCGAGGATCATCTTGAAGCCCTGCCGGACCACGGCGTGGTCGTCAGCCAACAGGATGCGCGTGCGTTTCATCTTGGAGGGGAACCCGAACTTCAATTAGAACACCCTGGCCTGGGCGGGAATGCACGGTGACGTCGCCACCGGCGCTGCGCGCGCGGGCGCGCATTCCAATCAGGCCCAGGCCGCGGCCGGTGGTGGGAGCGGTGCTCAGGCCGCGGCCGTCATCCTGGATCGACAGGCGGATATTCGTGCCGCTGGTAGTGAGTTTTATCTGCACGTGGTGCGCCGCGGCGTGCCGCGCGACATTGGTCAGCGCCTCTTGCGAGATGCGGAAGAGATGCGTTTCGGTTTCGTCGGGCAGGCGGCCGGAGTAACTGGAATCCACCGTTACCTCCGTTCCGGTGCGCGTGGCGAAGCCCTCCGCCAGCCAGCGCAACCCGGCCTCCAGTCCAAAATCGTCGAGGATGGTGGGGCGCAGCAGTTGCGACATCTGGCGCACGTTGCCGATGGCTTCATCCACCAGGTGGAGGCAATCGGCCAGCCGGGCGCCGGATTGCGCGGCGTCCCCGCCGGCGGCGGCGGCCAGCGCGCTGAGGTTCGTCTTGACCGCGGTCAGCGATTGCCCGAGTTCGTCGTGCAGCTCGTGCGAGAAGCGCCGCGCCGTCGCCTCCTGGTCTTCCAGCATGTGCCAGGACACGCGGCCCAGTTCCGCGGTCTGCCACTCCAGCCGGCGAATCAACTGCGAGACCATGCGCACCGTGAAAGCGGCGAAGATCAGCGCCAGAAGCACGCTGGCCGCGGCGAAGAGCAGGGAGTTGTCGCGGAGGTGCGAGCTGCGGCGCTCGATCTGCGCCTGCGCGGTATTGAGTTTGCGGTACTCGGCTTCCAGCAGGCGCGCGACGACGCTGGTGAAGGCCCCGTGGAGACGGAAGAGATCGATGGAGGAGAAGGTCTCGGGATCCTCGATAGAAAGCAGGCGGCGCGCTTCCCGCGAGAAATCCAGCGACGAACGGTTGAGCCGCTGCCAGAGATCGTGCTCGGCGGTGCGCGCCCCATCGCTCGAGATCCGCGCGATATCGCGATCGGCCTCGTCCAACTGGTTCCAGATCTTGTAGTAGTCCACCGAATCGGGATCGCGCGCCAGCACGGAGAAGACTTCGCTGAGGGTGGTCTGCTGGCTGTGCAACTCGTCGATCAGGCGGTTGGTGAGGGATTGCTCGCGCACCAGGCTGTTGGCGTTCGCCTGAATGGACTGAATGTTCCGAATGCCGACAATGGCCGCGGCCACCAGCAACACGATCACCAGCGTGAAGCCGGCCAGCAGGACCCTGAAGATATTCTGGTGGGTGATCTGCCGAGGTAGCATCGCGTTATCAGTATCGCGCGGCGGCGGCGCCCTGCACATCCCCAACGCGGGCTAAAAGGAATCCTAATGAACATTAACCCCCGTACGCCCGAATTCGTGGGCCGGCATAGCGTATGGAGGCTATCGAGTTTCCTTCGTGCAAAGCGCAGTATGGAGTTGTGAGCGGGCGATAAGGCCCGCGAGGGAGAAAAAACAAAATGAAAACGACTATCCTGACCATCGCCCTGGGACTCGCGACCCTGCCGTTGACGTTTGCCCAGCCGCAGACGCCCGCCGCGCCCGCCGCGCCCGTTGCTTCGAAGCCGGCCCCCACGGCGGCCGTGAAGACCACCAAGAAGCACCACAAGAAAGGGATCAAGAAGACCGTGAAGACGGCCCCGGCCAGCACCACTCCGGCCCCCGTGAAGCAGTAGTACGCGCTTCTCTTTCCGAAGCCCCGCCCGGCGCGCGACAATCGCGCCGGGCGGGGCTTTTGTTTTTGGCACCCCGAAGAGTGTAGAATCTTCTCCTGGGGGGAAATCCATGAAGCACAACACACTCGTTCTCTGCCTTCTATTCACGGCCTGCGCCGGAGCGGCGCTGGCTCAGACCAAAATATCCGGCACTGGCAACTGCGGCAAGGCGGACGCCTCGCACGTGGTGGAAGTGGGCGACCGCGCCGGCCACGCATTGGTCCTCACCAAAGACTCGTGTACCTGGACCACGCCAATGGAGATGGCCGGGCTGAAATCGAAGACCTATACCGGCGCGATTACCAGCGACGTGTCCGGCGAGAAGTCGCAGGACCGGGGCTACGTCGTGATGACGATGGACAATGGCGATAAGGCCTACATCCGCTTCCAGGGCGCGGGCACCAGTAAGGAAGGTGGCGTCCACTCCGGTGAAGGTACGTGGACTTACACGGGCGGCACCGGAAAGCTCAAGGGACTGAAAGGCAAAGGGACCTACAAGAGCACCGGCGCCAGCGCCGATGCGACGGAAGACCAGGTGGAAGGCGAGTACTCGCTGCCCGAAGCCGGCGCCAAGGGTAAGAAAGATTAGGCCCAGATTGGCCGGGTTGTCGCGATGAATTATCGGATTAAGTGGAGCCACCCGCCGGGATTGAACCGGCGACCTACTGATTACGAATCAGTCGCTCTACCAGCTGAGCTAGGGTGGCCTTCCGGGCAGAAAACTGAAGTGCGGGGCACGCCTTTCGGCAGACTCCTCTGCGATCATAACACATGGTGATCCGCCCCCGCCTCGCCGCCCCGATAGCCCTCGCGATCCTCGCTGCCTGCCGGACTGCCGCCCCTCCCGCGGCCATCGATCCCGCTTTGTCCGCACGTGTGCCCGCGGCCACCGTCGCGCTCGCCGGGGTCGACCTCGATCGGCTTCGCGCGTCGCCTCTGTATGCGAAACTTCCGCCCGGCGCGCTGGCGTTCCTCGAGCCGCTCGGTCACGCCCGCTACGTCCTGATCGCCTCCACCGGCGTCGAACTCCTCACCATTGCCCGAGGGGTTGTTCCCGGCGCTACCCAAATCCCTCCCGATCTCGCTCTGTCCGGAGCGCCCGGCCTGATCGCGGCTGCCACTGCCGCGCACCCGCCCGCGGGCATCCTAGTCTCCGCCGAATCGGTCGCCGCATCCCGTCCCATCTGGATCGCCGTTCGCGGCGGTATCGCGCTTCCGTTGGAGGGCAACCTGGCAAATGCGAACAACCTGCTGCGCGATACCGAGTACGTTACGCTGG
>JADGNS010000054.1 GCA_017883355.1 Candidatus Solibacter sp. | reverse complement strand
AGGATCTCGATACAGATCAGGGGTGGCGTGCGGAAGATCTGCTCGGGCTCGGCTTCCGCGCTCACGCAAACATCGGGTATGCGGAACCGGGCCGGCGCCACCTGCACGCGCTGCTCAGTCGAGGCGTGAACCCGCCACTGTTTCCGATGGTTGTAATAGAATGCGGCGATTGCGGTTTGCAAACGTCCGTGGTCGAATTCGCCCACATTGCGCTCCAGGAGCACGCCATCCACATAGTCGCAATCGGGACGGTAGCTGGTGGTCAGGTATTGTTCAACGGTTATCAGGGAACTGGTCGCCATAGAATCAACGGCACCGGCGGGAAGCGGATGCCGTCTCCCTGCTGACAGTATACTGCTGTCGCGCACGGCTGGCGCCGCCGGGTGCCGGTTGGCGACGCGCGCGGCAGCTTGATCCTCCTGCCGTGGTGGATGAATTAGAGGGGGGCCAATCGATTGGTGTCTATCTGCCGTTCGCGCGCTGCCCTGGCTGACGATTCGGGCCCCGGAAGGGTTAGACAAGGTGCTCGCGGTGGCCGATCTGGGTGCTGGGGAAAAGGAAGTCCTGGCGTTGGGGACGCAACTTCCAGGCGCAGTGTTGATCCTGGATGAGCGACTTGGGCGATTGCACGCCGAGGCGTTGAAGTTGACCTTCACGGGCACAATGGGAATCCTTCGGCGCGCCAAAGTGGAAGGCCGGATCCCCCGGATCGGGCGGGTGCTCGAACATCTCGATCTTCTGGGATTCCGCTTGTCGGCGAGAACACGCGCGGCGGTCCTCAAACAGGCTGGCGAATGAGGTTGGGCGCTTCTCGCGTGATCTTTCCCAACCCGGGCGCATCGCCCTGCCCTACTGGGCGAATTGTGGTACGGTAAGTCTTTCACCTGTACCGGAGGCAACATGATGGAGGCCCTGGGTCTCATTGAAACAAAGGGTTTGATCGGCGCAATCGAAGCGGCCGACGCCATGGTCAAGACCGCCAACGTGGTCCTGATCGGCAAGGAATTCGTCGGCGCCGGCCTGGTGGTGGTTCAGGTTCGCGGCGATGTCGGCGCAGTCAAGGCTGCTACGGACGCCGGTGCGGCCGCGGCGCGGCGCGTGGGAGAGTTGGTGGGCGTCCACGTGATTCCGCGCCCGCATGAGGAGGTCGAGAAAATCCTCCCCACAGGCAACAGCAAGAAGTAACGGGCCATGCTCGAAGACAAAGATCTCCTGTCCATCCAGGAGGTCCGCACCAAAGTCGAAAAAGCGTTCGCGGCCTGGCAGAAATACCGCACGTATTCGCAGGAACAGGTGGACGCCATCGTGGAGCGCATGGCCGCGGCGGCGCGCGCCAATGCCAAACGCCTGGCCGATATGGCCGTGGAAGAGACCGGCTATGGCAACGCCAAAGACAAGTACATCAAGAACCTGCTGAACTGCGACTGGCTGCCGCGGCGGATGCGGGGCATCAAGACGGTCGGCATCCTGCGCGAACTCCCCGACGAAAAGATTGTCGAGATCGGCGTGCCGGTGGGCGTGGTGGCGGCCATTCTGCCCACCACCAATCCCACGTCGACCGCTATGTCCAAAACGCTGGTCTCCCTCAAGGCGGGCAACGCCATCGTCATCAGCCCACATCCTCGCGCGTTCAAGTGCACCTGCGCCACGGCCTCCGTCCTCTATCAAGCGGCGCTTGAAGCCGGCGCGCCCGAGGACATCATTCAATGCGTGGACCGCGCCACCATGGAAGGCATCAGCGCCCTGATGCACCATGAGCGCGTCTCGGTGATTCTGGCCACCGGCGGACACGCCATGGTGAAGGCCGCGTACTCCAGCGGCAAACCGGCGTTCGGCGTGGGGCCGGGCAACGTGCCCGTGCTGGTGGACACCTCGGCCGACCTGGAAGACGCCATCGCCAAGATCGTCGAAGGAAAGTCCTTCGATTACGGCACGGTCTGCAGCAGCGAGCAAGCCATCGTGGCCGAGTACTCGATGCGCGACCGCATCCTGGCGCTGCTCAAACAGCACAAGGCGTACCTCGCGAACGACCAGCAGTCGGACGCGCTGGGCAAGCTATTGATCACGCCCAACTGGACGGTGAATCCGAACTGCGTCGGGCAGGCGCCCACCAAGATTGCCCAAATGGCCGGCTTCGAAGTGCCGTCCGACACCTCCATCATCTGCTGCGAGATTGCCGGCGTCGGCAAGAAATTCCCGCTCTCGGCGGAGAAGCTCTCGCCGGTGCTTTCGCTGATCTTCGTGGCCGATTGGGCCGCGGCGCTCGACACCTGTTTCGGATTGCTCAAGTTCGGCGGCGCGGGACACACGGCCGCGATCTACGCCAAGAACGATACGCGCATACGGGAGTACGGCATGCGCATGCCGGCTATGCGGGTACTGGTGAACACGCCGGCTCCGCAAGGCTCCACGGGGATCACGACCAACGTATTCCCCTCGATGACGCTGGGCTGCGGCGCCATGGCCGGAAACAGCACGTCGGACAACGTCGGCCCGCTGCACCTGATCAACATCAAGCGCCTGGCGTACACGGTGCGCACGCCGGAAGAGGCGTTTGAAATGCCGCTGGATTACGACAAGGCGCAGGATGGCCCCATGCCCGCGGCTGGCGGTGACGCGGGCGCGATCGATCGCGCGGCCGTGGTCTCGGCGGTAGAACGGTACCTCGCCTCGAAGGGCATCGCCGTATCTGCACCGGCGGCAGCGGCGCCCTCGTGCGGATGTTCCCATCCGGCCCCATCGCAAACCCCGGTCCACCAGTCCGTGGTGGCCAACGTCGCCGCCGAAGTGGTCGATCGCTTTCTGGCCCGCCGTGGCGCCGCGGCTTCCGGTTCCCAGGGCGGCTCGCAGAAATCCGGCGGCTATAGCTGACTGGCAAATCCCGGCGCAAAAACGCCTCCACCTCCCGCTGCTCCGCCTCCCAAACCGGTGGAGTTTGTCTGTGAGGCGGATGTGCGCCAAGCGATCAAAGAGGATCGCAAGATCTATATCGGGCCGAAGACGATCATTACGCCTTCCGCCCGCGACTTTGCCAACGCCAATGATATTCTGGTGTTGGTTTAAGGCTGAGGAAGCGACGTGGACCTGAACCTCGATACACTAAAGCGCGAGATCCTGGACTATCTGGAATCGCGCGAGCTGGCCGTTTTCCGCAGCACCCCGGGAACCCTCGAAGACCCCCAAATGGTGCTCTGGGACAGTGAGCACCATCCCGACTACCGGATGTTCCTGGACACCGCCATCAAGACCGGCGTCAAGATGATCCTCTTCGCCACCCGCGAATTCGAGGCCGGCGACATCGACGACCTGCTGGCGCAGATCGAGGAGGTGGGAATGGACCGCGACCAGCAGCGCGACTACCAGAACCGCCTGCGCAAGCTGCGCATCTACGAAGGCGTGACCTGCTCGCTGGAACTGGCGTTCCACCACAGTTCCAACCTCTACGTATACGAACTCCAGCCCGACTGGTACGAGGAATTCCTGGTGGCGGAAGACGAAATTGCGAGCGCCATGGCCGAGGGCGATCTGGACGAAGGCGACTCCCTTGGCGGGTATTACTCCAAGAATTAGTCCGGCGGTTAGTCAGGGGTCGCGCTGGGTATTGCCCGCGCCCGATGCCGACGCCGTCTCCGCTCTTGCCGCTGCCCTGCAAGTGGCGTTGCCGGCCGCCAAAGTGTTGGTGCACCGCGGATTCTCCGACACCGCGGCGGCCAACCGTTTCCTGCACCCGGCGTTCGAAGAACTGCACGATCCGCTCTGCATGCGCGACATGGCGGCGGCCATCGAGCGCATCGCGCGCGCTATCCGCGGCCGGGAGCCGATACTGATCTACGGCGACTACGACGTCGACGGGACCACCAGCGTCGTGCTCCTCACCAAGGCGTTCGAACTAGCCGGTGGAATCGCCACGCATCACGTGCCGCACCGCCTGAAGGACGGCTACGGTATGCGGGCTGAAGTGGTGGAAGCCGCGGCCGAGCAGGGGGTGAAACTGATTGTCAGCGTGGATACCGGCATCCGCGCCGCCGAGGTGGTGCGGCGCGCCGGGGAGCTCGGCATCGACGTCATCGTCACCGACCATCACCTGCCGGAGAGCGAGTTGCCGCCGGCGCTCGCCGTGCTCAATCCCAATCGTCCGGATTGCGCGTACCCGGAAAAGAACCTGTGCGGCGCGGGTGTGGCCTTCAAGTTGATCCAGGCGCTGTTGCCGCACATGGGGTGGCCGGCGGAGAAGGTGCGGCGCGTGGCGGAATCGTTCCTCAAGCTGGCGGCGATCGCCACGGTGGCGGACGTGGTTCCGCTCACGGGCGAGAACCGCATCATCGTGGCTCACGGGTTGCGTGGTCTCGACAAGGTGCGCAACCTCGGCTTGCGCGCGCTGCTCGACGTGGCGGGCTTCACGGGCGACACGGCGCCCAATGCACGCCAGGTGGGCTTCCAGATCGGGCCGCGCATCAATGCCGCCGGGCGCATGGATACGGCGGGCGTCGTGATCGAACTCTTCCTGACGAACGACGCCGCGCGCGCCAGAGACCTCGCCAAACAGCTCGACACGCAGAATGCAGAGCGCCAGCAGGTGCAAGCCGAGATTGTGGCGACCTGCGAGGAGGTCGCCGTGGACAGTGGGCAATGCGCGCTGGTCTACTACGGCGAGGACTGGCATCGCGGCGTGCTGGGCATCGTGGCCAGCCGCCTGGTGGATCACCTGCAACGCCCGGTATTCGTGCTGGGGCGCAATCCGGACGATGGGCTGGCGTCGGGCTCGGGCCGGAGCATCCCCGCGTTCCACTTGCTGGACGCGCTGGAATCGATGTCCGACCTGTTTGTGCGATTCGGCGGCCACGCGCACGCCGCCGGCGTCACCATGGAAACGGCCAATGTGGAGGAGTTCCGCCGCCGCTTCCATGCGTTCGCCGCTTCGCGTCTCGGCGCGGACGATTTTCTGCGGCGGGTGGAGATCGACGCGGTGCTGGAACTGCGCGAGATCACCGAGCAGGCCATCGACGAACTTTTCACGCTGGCCCCGTTCGGGCACGGCAACCCGCCGCCGCTGTTCGCCGCGCTCGGCGTGGAGGTGGCGGCGCCGCCCGCTGTGATGAAGGAGAAACACCTCCGGATCACGGTGCGGCAGAATGGGCGGAACCTGGTGCTCAAGGCGTGGAATCTGGCCCACCGCGCCAGTGAATTCGTCCCCGGCACGCGCGTGGATGTGGCCTTCACGCTGGAGGAGGACGCGTACTCGGCGGCCAGGGGATATCCTCCGTGGGCGGCCATTTTGCGCGATTTCCGGCGGGCGTGAGGAAGTCCCAGATGCCCCGCGGATGGACAGGCCGGAGGCAACCGGAGGCTTGTCCCACGGAAGTCCGAGCTGCCCCGTGGATGGACAAGCCGGAGGCTTATCCCACGGGACAGTTCGCCGCCATCGCGGGTTAACCTGTCGCGGCAAGGTGCCACCGGTTTTCCTGTTTACAATTCAGGTCCCTTTGTGTTTTGTTGGATTTCCGCGCGCCGCTTTTCGGCATGCGCCGTGCATGGAAGAAGGCACGCGCACGGCGCGCGGAAACCAATACGAACGAGGAAAAATCATGAAGAAATCCATTACTAGAATTGCGTCCATCGCAGCAATGTCGGCGGTCGCGCTATTGGCGCAAGGACCGGGTCAGGAGGGCAGAATGGGCGGCGGGGGCGGCGGAACCACACCCGGCAATCCGCCCGATGCGGCCACGATCGTCGCGCGGCAGGTCAGCTTCCTGACTACGCTGCTGACCCTGACCACCGGCCAGGCGACGCAGGCGACTAGCATCTTCACCACGGCACTCAATTCCATCACGCCCATCGAGACCCAGATCATCGCGGCGCAGACCGCACTCTCCGCGGCCGTCAAGAGCAACACCACGGCCACCATCACCACCCAGGCGGCCGCCATCGGCACGCTGGAGGGCCAGATTGTCGCCATCAACGCCAAGGCCGACGCCGCGTTCTACCTGCTGCTGACGGCGGACCAGAAGACCAAGCTGGACAGCCTCGGCACCGACTTCTTCGGACGCGGCCTGGGCGACATCCACATTCCCGGAGGGGGCCACTAAAGCGGCTGAACAAATCCGCCGCCACCTCCGTATCTTAATTGTCCGGAGGTGAGACATGTTTTGCGATCGATGCGGCGCCAACCTGCAAGGTCCCGGGAGCTTCTGTCCTCACTGCGGGAGACAGTTCGGCGCCGCGCCGCCAATGTGGGTTGGCAACCGCGTCAGCCGCCACCTGCGCAACATCGCCATCCTATGGCTGGCGTATTCCGCTCTGCGGCTGCTGCCGGGGCTGTTTCTAAATTCGTTCTCGGACTGGGGGTTTCCGTTCAGCGACGGCGCGCCCTACTTCGTGCACGGAATCGTGCGGACCGTCGGCGGAATCTTCCTGGTGACGGGTATCATCGGCGTGATCGCCGGTTGGGGGCTGTACGAACGGCGGTCGTGGGCGCGCATCCTGGCGATTGTGCTGGCGTTCGTGAATCTGCTGCATCCGCCGTTCGGCACGGCGATCGGCATCTACACGCTGTGGGTGCTGCTGCCGGCGGCGTCGGAAGCGGAATACCAGCGGATGGCGCGGGCGTAGTTAGCGGTTGGCAGGCGAAAGCGCCTGCCCCACTCTGTCGACCCGTTACTCGGCTTGGAGGGCGCGGACGCTTTTCTCCACGGGTTCGAGAGGAGCGATCTCTACGCCCATGGGCGCGGTCTTCAGGTCCGCAAAGCGGCGCGCGCTTACGAGCACGCGGCTTTCCAGCGACCCCACCGCGCTGTTGTAAGCTTCCACCGCGCGCCCCAGGTTGAGGCCCACCTTGTTGAAGTGGTCGCCCATATCGGAGATGCGCTTGAAGAGTTCTTTGCCGAGCGCGCTGATCTCGGCGGCGTTCTGCGCCAGTTTCTCCTGACGCCAGCCGTAGGCCACGGCGCGCAGCAGGGCGATCAGCGTGGTGGGGGTGGCCAGAATGATGTTCTGCTCCACGCCGAACTCGATGAGGCTGGGGTCACTCTCCAGCGCCGCGCTGAAGAAACACTCGCCGGGCAGGAAGAGCACGGCGAACTCGGGCGCCTGATCGAACTGGTCCCAGTACGATTTACGCGCCAGTTGCGTCATGTGCGCGCGCACCTGGCGCGCGTGATCGGCCAGGCGCGCCTTGCGCGCGGCTTCGTCGGGCGCTTCGATGGCTTGCAGGTAGCCATCGAGCGGCGTCTTGGCGTCCACCACGATGGTCTTACCGGCGGGCAACTTGACCAGGAGGTCGGGACGGAGGCGGCCCTCCTCGCCGAAGAGGGTAGTCTGCGAACTGAAGTCGCAGTATTCCAGCATGCCGGCCATTTCGACCACGCGGCGCAACTGGATTTCGCCCCAGCGTCCGCGCGCGCTGGGAGTGCGCAGGGCGGTCACCAGCTTGCCGGTCTCGCCGCGCAACTGCGATTGGGTTTCGATGAGGCTGCGGACCTGCTCGTTAAGTCCGGCGTAGGCTCCAGCGCGGGCTTTCTCCAGTTCCTGGATCTTGTGGTCCACCTTGTCGAGCGATTCGCGCACCGGGGTCACCAGATCGGCGATGGCCTGCTGGCGCAGTTCCAGATCGCCGCGGGCGGTCTCCTGGGTCTTGGCGAGAGTGGCGCCGGCCAGTTCCAGGAAGGACTGGCTGTTGCGGGCGAGGGCATCGGCGGAGAGGGCCTTGAAGGCATCGGAGAGCTTTTGCCGCGAGTCTTCGAGGAGTGCCAGTTTTTCATCCGCGCTCTTGCGCTCGGTTTCGAGGCGCGCCTGTAGATCGGCCGCGCGCGCGGCGCTGCGGCCGTGCCAGATGAGCCAGGCCAGGGCGAAGCCGGCGATAAAACACAGGACCGGCAGGATGTTCTGCATTGGCTCTATTATCGCGCGCCGGGGGAGGGAAGACAGAGGAAGACATGCCCCCAAGAATGGGGTCCGCCCAGAGGGCACCCGGCCTGGAGGGCTGCTCTACGAGCGATGGTAGTAGGAGGCCGGAGTGCTGTAGGCTATTTGGATCTCGGTATGGTCAAACTACTAAAATCTGTGATTGCACTCTTTGTCTGCATCGCGGCTCAGGTGGCCGCGCAGTCTCCGAACACGGCCTCGATGATCGTCGTGGTGGTCGATCAGACCGGCGCCGCCGTGAAGGACGCCAAAGTTTCGGTGGTGAACGCCGCGACCGGCGCGGTGCGCGAGGCCGTCTCGGGAAGCGACGGCAACGCCGCGATTGCAGCCCTGCCGCTGACGGGAACCTACACGGTCGGCGTGTCCAAGGCGGGATTCGGCGACGAAGAGCTCAAGGACATCACGCTGCGCTCGGGTGAAACCGCGACCCTGAAGGTGAAGCTCCTGGTCGGCTCCGAGAAGGCGGAGTTCACCGTCTACGGCACCGCGGAAGGCGTGCGCGCGGATGCGCAGATCGGCCGCCGGCTCGACAGTCCGCAAATCGACGAGACGCCGATACTGGGCCGCAAGGTGACGACTCTGCCGCTGCTCAATGCGGCGTTCCGGCAGGCGAAGGGCACGGGGGATCTCTTCGTCAACCAGACGTACTTCGTCACAGGCGCGGGTTCACGGCGTACGACCACGACTACACTCGATGGCGCGAACAACGATGAGGCGTGGGGGCGGCAGACGATGATCGCCACCGTGCCGCTGGGCGCCATCCAGGAAATGACGCTGCTCTCGAACGCGTTTTCTTCGGAATTCGGCTGGACCGCCGGCCCGGCGTTGAACATCGTTACCAAGAGCGGCACGAATAGCCTGCACGGCGAAGGACTGTTCATGGGCCGTCCGGGTGACATGCAGGCGAAGACGTTCTCGACCAAGGGCTTCTGCGCGCCGTCGGTGGCGAGTTGCGTCACGCCCACCACGCTCACCGCGACCAACCCGGTGGACATTCCGGATTCGCTGAGCCAGTTTTCCGGCTCGATGGGCGGGCCGCTGGTCAAGGACAAGACCTTCTTCTTCGCCACGGCGGACTACACGCGGCAGGATCGAACGACGTTCCTCTCGAACACGCTGCCTGCCTTTCTGTTGCCGGCGGACGGCAACCTCGCCTACACGGGTCACTACCGTCAGGCGCTGGCCGACGGACGGCTGGACCACAGGCTCGCGCCGAACCAGACGTTGATGGTGCGAGTGAACGTGGATCGGTTTCACGACGACAACCCGCAAGACGCCGTGGGCGGCACGAGCGCACCGAATGTGGCGCGCCGGTACTCGCGGCGGTCATGGACGGCTCAGATCAATCACACATCGGTGCTCAGTGCGAATCTTGTCAACGAGGCGCGATTTGCCTACCTGAACGGCGACCCTGTGACGCGCTGGGAAGCGCAGACCCTCTCCACCACCTATACGCGCAGTGGCTCAGTGCCGTTCACCATCGGGCAATCGCGAGCATCCGATCTGTATGGTCATCAGGCGCAGTTTTCGGACACGCTCTCGTGGTCGCATGGCAAGCACTACCTCCGCTTTGGCGGAAGCGTGATCCATCACACCTCGGGCGGCTTCGGCAGCGAACCCGGGACGGCAGTGCTCGGCACGTTCACGTTCAACAACACGACGACGGCGCCCTTCGATCAACTGACACTGGCCAACGTGCAGAATTACACGCAGCCGATCAACTTCGGGGTCAGTAGCTACAAGCTGACGCAGTGGCTGTATACCGGGTTCGTGCAGGATAGCATTCACTTGCGCCGCGACCTCACGGTCGACTTGGGGCTCCGCTACGACCGGCAGACTTTGACCGATGCGACGAAGAACGTCGCGCCGCGCGCCGGCTTCGGCTGGCATCCGTGGGGATATTCGCGGATGTCGATTCGCGGCGGCTACGGCATGTATTACACGCAGATTCAATCCAATCTGGTGGCCGGCTACCTGGTGAGCGGGCTGGACGGATTGACGACCTACACGGCGATTCCCGGGCAACTCGGCTTCCCGACCTGCCTGACGGGGTCGTGTCTCCCGCTGTCGTTTGACCCGAAGACGCTGCCGGCTTCGCAATTGCCGGCGCGCGACATCACGATACAGGCGGGCCGGCGGGACTTCTACAAGACTCAGTTCGCGAAGTACGGGCTGAACTTCGACCTGTTGCCGAACTACCCCGATCGGCTGGTGAGTCCGCGCAGCCAGGTGGTGTCCATCGGCGCGGAGCAAGAGGTGACAACGGGCTTGTTCATCGGGGGCGACTACGTGCACCAGCACTGGACAAACCTGGATCGCAACGTGGATCTGAACGCGCCCTCGGTCTTTGATCGCACGGCGCCCGGACAGGTGAGAAGCGTGGCCGCGGCCAATGCCACGCGTCCCATCCTGCCGGTGAACGGTGGCGTGCGCCAGGTCAACGTGTTGATGAACCTTGGCGTGGCCGATTACGACGGATTGCAGACGCAGGTCAGCTACCGCGGCAACCGGCGTATGTATGCCGCGGTCAGCTACACGCTTTCCAAGGCGACCAACACGACCGAACCGGACGGCAACGGCATCAACCCGGACCAGAGCATCATCAGCCGGCTCGGCGAGGGCGAACGCGGACCGAGCGTGCTCGATCAGCGTCATCGCGCGGTGATCACGTTCAGCTACCGGTTGCCGTACAATATCTCGGCCGGCACGGTGACACAGCTCGCGTCCTCGCGGCCGTTCAATGCCACGACGGGCGTGGACAACAACGGTGACGGCGCGAACAACGACCGGCCGGTGATTGACGGCAAGGTAATCGGCAAGTCGGCGTTCCGCGGCACCCCGACCTCCGATGTGGGACTCTTCCTGGAGAGTCGCATCAAGCCGTCCGAACGTACGACCATCCTGCTCCGGGTGGAGGGCTTCAATCTCCTCAATCACGGGAACTACCTCGGCCGCGGGCAGACGACGTACGGCGACACGGGCACACCGAATCCGACGTTCGGTCAGCTCGTGGCTGCCGGTGCGGCCACGAACGCGATCCCGGCGTTCGCAAACATCGACCCGCCGCGGATGTTCCAACTGCAAGTGCGGTTCCTCTTCTGATGCGAAGGCGGCGGAGGCTCCAGGCGGGACAAATTTGTCCCGCGTCTTGAAAGCGGCCTATTGAAAACAAATTACTTATTTGCACAAAGATGCAAAAAGCGGGACAAATTTGTCCCGCTTTGCCGATTTTCTCGCAGGTTGGCCGGTTGACGAGTTTCGTCCGGACTGCCCCGCTGATTCCAGGATACTACTCAGGGTGCTGGGAGGCGGGGTTCGGTGAGGGCTTGTGGACAGGTAACTATTGGTGGTTCAGCGGGTTGGAGATTATTTTATGTTCGTGTGACTCGGGTTTGCGGGAGGCCTAAAAGGCCACGCTACTTCACGCGGAACAAATAGAAGCCGCCGGCTTCGCCGGCGCGTTCCAGGCCCC
>JADGNS010000791.1 GCA_017883355.1 Candidatus Solibacter sp. | reverse complement strand
GCGAATGACTTTCCCACGGGACTCTCGCCTGGGAAGTACTGCTTGGCGAATGTTTCGTTCACCATCGCCGCGCCCGGCGACGTGTCGCTCGCGCGGAAATCTCCGCCTTCGATCAGGGGAATCTTCATGACGTCCCTCCATCCGGGCGATACGTTCAAAAAGTAAGCCAGAACCGGACCCGGAGGCGCGCCGTTCACTGAGACGAAGCCGTTCCAGGCATTACCGCCGAGTAGCGGCCACCCGGCCAGAGCCACCGATTCCACTCCAGGTATGCCGCGCAGGTCTTCGGCCACCTGATCCCAGTAGACCGGCGCCTGAGCGCGCTGCGCGACCGTGTCCAGCGTGAGCAGCCGTTCCGCCGCGAACCCGACAGGCCGGTTGGACAACCGCTCGAACGTTGCGGCAAACAGCCCGGCAACGAAAATCACCAGAAAACAAAATGCCACCTGTACTGCAATCAGCGCATGCATCAGACGCCGCCGCGAGTGCGGGTCCGCTCCCCCTTTCATCGCGCTTGCCGGCCTCACCGCCGCGGCACGTAGCGCCGGAGCCAGACCGAACAGGAAAACCACCCCGACCGTCAGCGCGACGCCGAATCCCAGCAGTTGCCAGTCCGCCGGAAGCGACAGGCGCGCCGGGTTATCCGGCGGATTGATCCGGCTCACCACAAACGGCGCCGACCACCATGCGAACAGCCCGCCCATCCCAGCCGCCAGCAACGCCAGCCACGCGCTTTCCACCAGCACCAGTTGCACCAGGCGCCATTGTCCCGCGCCGATCGCGACGCGCAGCGCCATCTCCCGCGCCCGCGCCGCCGCCTGCGCCGTCATCAGGTTCGCCACATTCGCGCATGCAATCAACAGCACCAGCGCCACCAGCACACCCAGAGCCCACAGCCCGCGGCCGTAGTCTCTCTGCATTCCGGAGACGCCGGCGGCCGCCGGCTCCAGCACCAGCGTCTGGGCCAGAAACTGCGCGATTCGCTCTCGGGTGATACCGCTGAACCCCTTCGCCCTCTCCTCTTCGAATGCTTGAGACGTTGCGTGCAACTTCTGGCGAACGGGTTCCACGGCAACGCCGGGCTTCAGCCGCGCCAACGCCTGCATCCACGTCCAGTCCGAACGGGTCGCCCCGGGGTGCATCATCGTGGGCACGAAGATGTCGGTCACGGTGCCGGTCTCCGTGCCGGTGAAACGTTCCGGGCCGACTCCCACGATTTCATAAAGCCGGTCGCCCATCCGAAACGTGCGCCCAACCGCGTTCGCATCCAGCGCGAAGCGTCGTTTCCAGTAGTCATAAGAGAGCACGGCGTATGGATGCGCCCCCGGCTGCAAATCGTCGTCCTCCGTGAACAGCCGCCCCGCGGCGGGTTGCAGCCCGAACGAGCCGAACATCCATCCCGATACGTATTGCAGGTACGCTTTCTCCATCTCCTGATCCGATTTGTAGGTGACATCCATCCGCTCCGCAAAGGAGATCGCCAGCAACTCGGCTTGACCTCTTACTGCGTCGCGCATCAATCGGAACGACGGATACGCCCAGGCGTAGCCCCTACGCTTCTGGCCGTCAAAGTCGATTCCTTCACGACACAGAGCGTACAGCCGCTCCGGCGACGCCACCGGCAAAGGCCGCAGCAGCATCGCGTCCATCAGCCGGAATGCCGACGTGCAGGCGCCAATCGCCAGGCCGAGCGAGAGCACCGCCGCGGCGGACGTCACCTTCTTCTTCATCAACTGCCGCCACCCGAAGACGGCGTCGGCGCGCAGGGAATCGAGCCACGCCACCAGCCTGATGTCACGGCTCTCTTCGCGATTGCGCAGTACAGAGCCGAATGCCTGCCGCGCCTCCGCCGGGTCGCGCCCGTGCTCGATCGCTTCCGCGATGTGCGCTTGCATCTCTTCGTCGATCTCGCGGCTCAACCGCTCGCCGCGCACTACATTCGCAATCCGGGATAACCACGACATGTCAGTCCGCCCTCAACATGCTCACCGGGTCGATGCGCACCGCATGGACCACCGCCGGTACCGCGGCCAGCACTGCCGCCGTCAGAATCATGGCCGCTGGAAGAGCGAGCATCCCCAGGTCGGTCGGCTTCACTCCGAACAGCAGCGCCTCGATATATCGCACCGAGGCCATGCCGAGTGCCACGCCCGCCAGCCCTCCCGCCAGCACCCAGGAAAAGATATCCGCCGTCACGCGCCGCGCAACATCGCCCGCCTGCGCCCCTATCGCCATGCGAATGCCGATTTCGCGCCGCCGTTGCACCACGCCGTAGTCCAGCACGCCATACAGACCGATGCCCGCCAGCAACAGCGCGACGGCGGAAAAGAAGAACGCCAGGGTGGCGAGCAATCGCTCACGGAGCATGCTGGACTGGTTCAACTCGGTCTGTGTGCGGATATTGCTGACGCGGAATCCGCTTCTGCCGCGCGGCACTTCGCGGCGCAGCGTCGATGCCAGCGCCAGCGGGTTCGCGCTGGACGTGCGCACGACGAACGTGCCCCTGCTCATTGGCTGGAATCCGTCTTTGGCGTCGATCGATTGAAATGGAACGTAGGCCGTCGGCCGGATGGGCTGGCGCAGGTTGTCCCGGGAGCGGGCATCCCGCAGGTAGCCTACGATCTCGAAGCGGGCGCGTCCGCGTGACGGTTCCACTCTCTCGAACGACTTCCCTACAGGGTTTTCACCGTTGAAGTATTGTTTCGCGAAAGCCTGGTTGACGATGGCGACGGTGGGGTTGGCGTCGGCGGCGCGGAAATCCCTGCCACCGAGGAGGGGGATTCGCATGATGTCCGCCCAGCCGGGCGAGATGATGACGAAGTCGGAAAAGATGTCCGTGGGTGGCGCGCCGTCAACGGAGATATTGCCCACCGAGCTCTCCCCGCTCATCAATGGCCAGGCGATCAGGGCGGCCTTCTCGACACCGGGCACGGTGCGCAAATGCTCCACGACCTGGCTCCAAAACGCGGGCGCCTCGGGCCGCGGCGTGACCGTTTCGAGATTGAGAATCCGCTCGGCGGAAAATCCGGTGGGCTGATTCGACAACTGGTCGAAGGTGACGACAAACAGTCCGGCGACGAACTGTACCAGGAAACAGAATGCGACCTGCATGCCGATCAGCGCATGCATCAGGCGGCGCCGCGAATGCGGGTCTTCGCCGCCGCGCAGGGCGCTGGCCGGCTTGACCGCGGATGCACGCAGCGCGGGGGTGAGGCCGAACAGGAAGGTGACTCCGCAGGCCAGCGCCAGGCCGAAACCGAGGACACGCCAGTCCGCCGGAATCACCAGGCGCGCCGCGTAGGCCGGAGGATTGATCATCCCTACGATGACCGGCGCGGACCACCATGCGAAGAACGCGCCGATGGCGGCGGACAGGAAGGCCAGCCAGGCGCTCTCGATCATCACCAGTTGAACAAGGCGCCAGCGTCCGGCACCGATGGCGACGCGCAGGGCCATCTCGCGGGCTCGCGCGGCCGCCTGGGCGGTCATGAGATTGGCGACGTTGGCGCAGGCGATCAGCAGCACCAGCGCCACCAGCAGGCCGAGCGCCGCCAGCGCCTGGCGGTAGCTGCGCTGCAGGTTCGAACGGCCGGCGGCCG
>JADGNS010000053.1 GCA_017883355.1 Candidatus Solibacter sp. | reverse complement strand
GCGGCGCAACGTGTTAATAATAGATTTTCAGGTCTGAAATATTTCGCTATAAAACCCAATTCAGGACGGCTAATGAGCATACGTCTATCCAACGGAACCGAAATCCCGATCGAAATGCACAAAGTGCGCATTGTGCAGAAAGTGCGGCTGGCACCCGCCCGCGAACGGCTGGCTGCAATCGAGGAGGCGGGCTATAACACCTTCCTCATGCGCTCCCGCGACATCTTTCTCGATATGCTTACGGACAGCGGCACCAATGCCATGAGCGACAATCAGCAGGCGGCGATGATGCAGTCCGACGACGCCTACGCCGGTTCGGAGAGCTTTTACCGGCTGCTCGATTCGGTGAAGGAGATTTTCGGTTACCAATACGTCCTGCCGGTGCATCAGGGCCGCGCCGCCGAGCACCTGCTGGCCAAGACGTTCGTCAAGCCCGGCGACATCGTGCCGATGAATTATCACTTCACCACCACGAAGGCGCATTTCAACCTGGCCGGCGGCAAGGTGCTGGAACTGTTCGGGCCCGAGGCACTCAACACCGAGAGTACGTGCCCGTTCAAGGGAAACATGGACCTCGGCCGGTTGCGCGCTGCCATCGCCGAGGCCGGCCCAAGCAATGTCTCCTTCGTGCGCATGGAGGCCACCACGAACCTCATCGGCGGCCAACCGTTCTCCATGGAGAACCTGCGCCAGGTCAAGGCGCTGATCGAGCCAATGGGCATTTTCCTGGTGATGGACGGCAGCCTGATTTCCGAAAACGCCTACTTTATTCGCCAGCGCGAGCCTGGATATGAGAACACGTCCATCCGCGACATCGTGCGCGAGATCATGAGCCTGGCGGACCTCTGTTATCTCTCCGGCCGTAAGAGTTGCAGCGTTCGCGGCGGCATGATCGCCACCAACCGCAAAGATCTCTATGAAGCCATCCGGCCCTGGCTTCCGGTGTACGAGGGCTTCTTCACCTATGGCGGCATGTCCTCGAAGGAGATCGAGGCGATGGCGGTCGGCATGCGGGAAATGTGCGATCTCGAAGTCGCCGGCGCCTCGGCGGACGCGATCAAGTACTTCGTCGGCCTGCTGCAAGAGAAGGGTGTCCCGGTGGTCACGCCCGCGGGGGGACTGGCCTGCCATGTCGATGCCATGCGCTTTATCGATCACGTGCCGCAGTCCGAATATCCGGCCGGCGCTCTGGCGGCCGCGGTATATATCGCCTCCGGCATCCGCGGGATGGAGCGCGGCAGCGTCTCCATGGATCGCGACGAAGAAGGGCGCGACGTTCCCTCGGACCTGGAACTGGTGCGGCTCGCCGTGCCCCGGCGGGTCTTCACCATGTCGCACTACCAGTACGCCGCCGACCGTTTGCAGTGGCTCTACAACCACCGCCGGATGATCGGCGGCCTGGAATTCTGCGAAGAGCCGCCGGTGCTGCGTTTCTTCGCCGGCCGGATGAAGCCTAAGAGCGATTGGGGCGCCGCGCTCGCGCAGGCCTTCGAGAACGACTTCGGCGCGAACTGCTGATGCGCACCCGTGCCCATTCCGGCTATTCCCGCTTGTCGAGCACAGCGCTCGGGCTGCTCTGCTTCGCTGTGCTCGCGAGCGACGGGTTGGCGGCCACGGATGTGCGCGTCAATTTCACCTTAAGCACCACCGACGCCGATG
The DNA here is from genome assembly GCA_017883355.1 of Candidatus Solibacter sp. Classification (GTDB taxonomy): domain Bacteria; phylum Acidobacteriota; class Terriglobia; order Bryobacterales; family Bryobacteraceae; genus Solibacter. Next base: position 9,768 of record JADGNS010000053.1, on the reverse strand, counting down.
GAGGTCCGCTCCAGCAGCAGCGGTATTACTATGTCTACCGGCCCGACAACCTCCCCAAGACCAGCCCGGTGCCCATGGTGCTGGTCACGCTCGGCGGTGGGACGATGTTCCATCGCAAGGCCGACCAGGCGGGGTTTATCGTGGTCACCTGCGCGTTTGCCGGCAATTCCACGGGAAATCCGGGAACGGGGTGGAACGCCGACAATCCCCGCATCAGCGGATATGAAGACTACGACTACATTACCGAGGTGATCAACCGGGTCAGGGCCTCCGAAAACTCCAACGACGCTTTCCTCACGGGGCTATCCAAGGGCGGACACATGGCGTTGGCCTATGTGTGCGAGCGGCCGGACACGATCAAGGCCGCGGGACCGCTGGATGAGTTTATGGGATTGACTTCGAACATTCCGTCGGCGCCGGTCCCGATCATCGCGTTTCACGGCACCTCGGACAGCAGTGTGCCGTACACCATGATGAAGGACACGGTGGATGTCTGGCGCGCGGTGGACGGCTTGTCGGGCGTGACGCCGGTCACCACCTACGAGGCGTCGCCGCTCCTGCCCGGCAGAGTCAGCCAGGCAACGTGGCGGGGCGGTACCAACGGGACCCAGGTTGCGTTCGTCACCATCATCGGCGGCAGCCATACGGATCCGATACCGACGGTCGAAACCGGCTACGACCACACCGATGGCATCTGGGCTTTCTTCAGCCAGTTTCTGACCAACACGCAGAGTTCACCGAAGATCGTCGCGCAGCCGGTGAATAACATTCAGACCAGCGGACAGCCGGCAAGCTTTTGGGTGACTGCCATGGGCAACCAGCCACTGAGCTATCAATGGCAGAAAGACGGCGCGGACATACCGGGAGCCACGGCGAACTGGTACACGGTGCCGGCGTCCGACCTTGCCGATAACGGCGCCACGTTCCGGGCCGTGGTCAGCAACGATTCGGGCAGCGCTGCCAGCGCTGCGGCAACGTTGACGGTGACTGCCGCCGCTGCCGGCCCGGCCATTACCACTCAGCCCGCGGACCAGGCCGTGACCGCCGGCCAGGCTGTGACCTTCAGGGTCACCGCGGCGGACGGTCCACCGCTTCGGTATCAGTGGAAGAAGAACGGAGTGAACATCGTTGGCGCCACCGATGCTTCCTTTTCCATTCGGGCCGCCATCTCGGCGGATTCCGGCGCGAGTTTCACCGCGGCGGTCGCTAGTGGCGCCGGCAGCGTCACCAGCAATCGGGCGATGTTGACCGTGACTCCAGCGCCCGGAGCCCCCATCCTGATTACGAATCCGGTGCGGGTGCGGGTGATCCCGGGCCGGCAGGCGAGTTTCTCGGTCACCGCCTGGAGCGCATCGCCCATGAGCTATCAGTGGCAGAGGGGGACGGTGACCGGGAACATGGCCGACATTCCGGGTGCGACCCAGGCCACTTACACGATTCCGCCGCCCACACTGGCCGATCACTTGACGCTGTTCCGATGCGTGGTGTCGAATGCGGCCGGCAATGTGACGAGCGCCGACGAGATACTCTTCGTAACGGCCAGCGCCACACCGCCCACGAGTATTACCAGCGCCGTCAGCGCTGAGGTGCAGGTGGGAACTCCTTTTCATTACATCATCGGCTGCTCCGGCACCACGCCGCTCAGTTACAGCGCCAGTCCTCTGCCGGCCGGGCTGAGGTTGGACGCGGACTCGGGCGAGATATCGGGCGTACCGGAGGAAACGGGCGTCACGCGCATTACGATCGGCGCAGGCAACAGCGCCGGCGGCACATCGCGCGTGCTTACGCTGACGGTGACGGATACTCCTCCACAGGTGACTATCGATTCGTGGCGGTTGGCCCGCTTCGGGGCCAGCGCTACCGACCCATCGATCGCCGGAGACATGGCAGATCCCGATGGCGATGGCTATCCGAATCTGGCGGAATTCAACGCCGGGAGCGATCCGCTCGACAGCGCGAGCGTACCCGCTGCCATCGCTGCCAGCGCGCACGGGCGTGCGGGAGCCGTAGGCTTGGTGAGGCGAGCGCTTCCGGCGGTTCACTGACAACTGCGAATATACCTGCGATACGGTGTTGCCAGGGCGCAACGGTTGATGACAGAATATGCGGATGCGAATCGTGTGCTCACTCCTTGCCTTGGCTTGCGGTGCGTTTGCCGCGGACGTCCAGACGGTCCATTTTCCAAGCGAAGATCGCAATACCAAGTTGACCGGCTATTTGTTCGAGCCATCGGGACGCGGCCCGCACGCCGCGGTGGTGATGCTCCACGGCCGCGCGGGCCCATACTCTTCGCTGGCCAAGGGCGTGTTCACCGCATTGACGCTGTCCAAGCGGCACAAGGAATGGGGCGAGTTCTGGGCCGAGCGGGGATACATCGCCCTGCTGGTGGATAGCTTCGGTCCGCGCGGCTTCCCGCAGGGGTTCGCGCGGGGCAGCTACGAAGACCGGCCTGCCGAGGTAAGCGAGCAGACGGTGCGCCCGCTGGATGCCTACGGCGCATTGCGCTATCTGCGAGGGAGACGCGATATCCTCGGCGATCGGATCGGCGTACAGGGATGGTCGAACGGCGGCATGACCGTTCTGGTCTCTCTCGGCGACCATGCGCCGGGGATTGACCAGCCCACGCCGGAAACGGGATTTCGCGCCGCTCTGGCCGAATACCCCGGGTGCGGGATGGATGCGATCAAAGGGCGCTACCATTCCTATGCCCCACTGCTCCTGATGATTGCCTCGGCGGACGAGGAAGTGTCGCCCAAAATATGTGAAGCGTTTGCGAGGCGCGCCAAGGAGGCGGGCAGCAAGCTCGAATCGATCGTCTTTGACGGGGCGGAACACAACTTCGACGATCCCGGCAAGACCAAGCAATCCAATCCGGCCAACCACCGTGCGACCGAGGAGGCCATGCGCCGCGCGGAGAGCTTCTTCGCGACGCACTTGGGGCAGGGGCGCTAGCGCGTTCTTCGCCATTGCGATTCCCGCACTTGGCCGCCCTGGTGCGCAGGTTCATGCGGCGTCATCGTATGCCATTACCATTCGCTTGCCGAGTGCTTCGAGCGCCGCCTGAATTCTCTCCGGTCTGGTGTCGTGATTCGGGTCCAGCATGCGCCGCACGACGGTTTCACGCACTTTGAGACGACGAGCCAGCTCCGACTGGCTCATACCCAGCTCCCGAATCGCCCAATAGAGAGCGAGTTTGGCCACGATCCACAAGGGAACGGGTACCGACTTCTGTCCGCGTTTCAGACGCGACGGCTTGGGTACATTCGCCTTGTCAGCCATGGCGAACGCGATGCTGCTGCCCAGACAGTCGATTGCTTCTTCCATGGCTTCGTTGGCATCGGCGCCGTCCGTGTGAGCGGTGGGGAAATCGGGAAAGCTGACGAGTGATCGCCCGTCTTCATCGCGTCTGAAAGTTGCGGGGTATGCGAAAGTGAACATGAAAGTCTTTCAGGGTAGTAGATACGGTTTCGAGCCAAACACGCCCATGGCTCCCTTTGCCGAGGCCCGGCTCGTACTGGAAGCGAACGCCGCGACGGCGGGCTAGCCGCCGCAGTTTTCGCAGGAATTCGCTTCCTCTCACGGTTCCAGTGTCGCACAAATCTGTGCGAGTCGTGATCCTCTTGCGTCGGGGGACTTGCTTACCGCCGTAGCGCCGCGCCCAACGTGGCGGCATCGTAGCCCGAGGGCGGCTGGCCGGTGGTGGCGTAGCGGTAGAGCGCCACGGTGAAGATCTCGCTCGCCGCGGTGAAGGCCGCCAGCATGGTGGCGAACCAGAGGACCGCCGGCGCGATGAAGATGGGGTAGCCGTTGGCGCCGAGCACGCCCAACACGATGCCCGGGACCGCAAACAGCAGTCCCAGCCAGCCGAAAGCCAGGCCCGAGATGATTTGCTCGCCCCAGGTCTGGCGGAGCAGCGAGGCGGAGCGCCGCACGGAATCGATCACGCCAGCCTCTTCCATCACCAGCACCGGGACCACCAGGTAGGTCGCCATTCCCCAACCCAGGCCGAAGAATCCGATGATCAGCCGTCCGGTCCATCCGGTGCGCGCCTCCACCAAGCGGATGATGTGCCCAACCGTGGCCGAGACCAGCGACCACAACAGGATGCTTTGGACCCGGGACGCGGCGCGGCGCAGGCCATCGCCCAGCGTCGGGTCCTGTCCGGCGAAGCGCAGTTGCACGCAGGCCGCCAGCGCGCAGTTGAAGAAGATGGTGATAAAGGATGCGCCGCAATACCACAGGAACACCAACAGCCAGGTATTCGATCCCCAGTGGAGGCCGCCGGCCGGACGCATGCCGAAAAGCGCCAACAAAAAGGGCAGGGCCAACGCCGCCGCCCCCATGGCACTCAAGATGGGGAAAACCAGGAGTTTCTTGTCGTGGCGCAACAGCCGGAAACTCTGCGACACCAGATTCCACGTCATGCAAAAAGCATATACTTTTTTCCCTTGACAGTCAATCACAAATTGCAATATATTAATTGCAGATTGCGATAGTTCAAACGAAACCGCGGGAACACTTTGGCGGCGGAACGCGTAATCATAGAGGAGTAAATTTGCCCAAACCTATGACACCCACAACCAGCCCGAACCTGGGCACCATTCACGCACTTCTGGCGGAGCGGGGATACGAAGTTTCCGAACCAGCTCCAGACACTATCACCATCCGGGAACTGGATAGCGGCGTCTCCATCCAGGCGGTATTGCAGGGTGAGATCCTGTTCCTCACGCTGCCTTGCGTCGCGGTGCCGCGCACCAAGGTCACGCCGGAGATCATGGCGACCATGCTGGCAAGCGACAACGGCGTCAGCACTTCTTCCTTCCAGCTTTACGATGCGGGGGACGGCAAGGTCACCATCACTTTGAACAACTTCTGCAAGTTGCAGGACATGGGTCCGGAGGATGAGGACGATATCCTGTCCTGCGTGCATTTTCTGCTGGTGGATGTGATGACGGCGCGGCGCATACTGACCGGCCTGTCTGCCTAAGGGATCAAGAGGAGAACGAGGAGAGACGATTATGGCATTTCTTTCAGATATTTTCGGGCGCATGGGCCGCGTGGCGCGAGGCCAGGCGAATGCCGGCGTGGACGCGATGGAAGACGCTACGTTTGAGGCCACGGTTCGCCAGACTGTCGCCGACATGAAGACGGAGTTGAACAATGTGGTACGCGCCTCCGCCATGGCGATGAGCAACTACAACACCCTGCAGGCCGAGTACGACAAGTACATCCGGCAATCCCAGGAGTGGAAGGACCGCGCGGGCGTGGCGCTGGACGCCGGCAATGAGGACCTGGCCAAGAAGGCGCTGGCCAAGAAGGCGGAGTGCGACACGCAGGTCAATTCCATGAAGTTGTCGGTGGACAGCGCGCAGGCCACCAGCGAGAAACTGAAGCAGCAGGTGGGCGAACTCAAGCGCAAGATCGACGAGGGCGAGCGCACGGCGGGCACGCTGGTAGCGCGCAAGAACGCCGCGGTGGCGCAGCGCAAGGTGAGCGAGGCCATGGCCGGCGTAGGCAGTGCCGACAACGCCTTCGCGCAATTGAACCGCTTCGAACGGACCGTGTCCAAAGAAGAGGCCACAGCCAAGGCGTTCGACCAGTTGGCAAACGCGGGCACGGACAACGATCTCGAGAAGGAATTCGCGCAACTGGGGACACACGGCGTAGATTCCGAACTGGCTGCCCTGAAGGCCGAGCGCCAGAAGGCCAGCCTGCCGCCGCCTCCGTATATCGCGAAGGAACTGGCCGGACCCGGCGGCCAGGTGACCATCGACGTCAAGGCCGACGAAAAGGCTGGGAAGTAAGTCAACGCGCGTGGTGCACAAGTCGGGGACTTGTGCCACTTGGATGAACCCATGATCACGTTTACGCTCGTTGCCATTCTCGGAGTACTTCTGGTGATTGTTCTGATGAACCTATTCAAGAAAGACCCGAAGCCGATTCCCGCGCCCATCCGGCCGGCGGAGGATCTGGCGAACCTGAAGGTCACCGACGCCCGCACGGGAGATGTCCTCTCGGTTGCGGGCGCGGGCGACAACATGACCGATCTGGACTACACGGTGGACCGCGGCACGCGATACGAAGCGGGGTCGCGGACCTGGGTGGAACTGGCCGGAGCGTACCGGAACCGGCGCGTGAGCTTGCGCATCGGCGGCGATGAAGAGGTGGAGATCTTTCTTCATGCCGACGTGCGCAAGATCGGGCTGGAAGATCTCGGATTGAGCGAGGACGACCTGGCGCAAATGGACGAGCGGCAGAATCCGGCCGACTCGTTCGACTTCGATGGGGCAACCTGGATGTACCGGCTGAGCCGCGAAGTGCAAGCCTGGCGCGATAACCAACCGGCGCCCACGGGCTTTTACTACTGGGAGTTTTTCACCCAGGATGGAAAGCGCCTGCTGGGGATCAGGAAGACCGAAGGCGAGCCCTTCACCGTCACGCTGTCCACAGGGCTCAACGCGGGAGACGTCACGGTCTACCGCAAGACGTAGGGGAGGAAACCGCTCCCTGACGGTCGCGGCTCGGATTAGTGTCGCAACCGCCCCAATCAGAGCCGCGACCGTCAGGGAGCGGTCTTGGAAATAGGCAAATCTTATGAGTAAGTCGTCATTGCGAATTCTGGCGGGTCTGTTGACCGCCGGCATCATAGCAGTCCTCTTCGCCGGCCTCGACGGATTGCCGGGCGACGTGAAGGCTCAGATCGCAGCGGAACGGAAATCGTTCACCGCGGCACAGTCGCAGATCCAATCGGCGCAGGCCGACGTATCGCGCAATCTCGCCAGTGAGAGCGCTCTGTTCCAGGCGCTCCCCTCGGCGCGGGAGTATCCGTACCGCCTCGGCCGGGCTTCCGGTTCGCTGGCCGCGGCCGGCCAGTCGCTCGGAGAACTGGAGCAGTTGGAAAAACAGAACCGGCGGAGCGACCGCGCGCGCGCCGAATCGCTGCTGGCGCGCGAGAAGCAGGTCCGCGCTTCGGCCCTGGCCGACGCCGAAAGCGTGCGCAAGGACGCCGCGCACTGGGTCGAGCTGAAGCAGCATCTGCCGCAGGAAGTCCAGGACATGGAGCGCGACTACAAAGCGATCCATGGGGTGGATCTGGCCGCAACCGCGGCGGCCGTGCAGAAGGCCGAGGCCGATTGGCCGGAGAAGAAGAACGATCTGGAATCGCGCCTGGCCACGGCCCGCGGCATCCAGGCGCGCAGCGACGAGCTATGGCAGTCCTCCACGGAGGCGCGGCGCGCGGCGGCGGCCAACGATTACAGCAAGGTCGATTTCGGCACGCTGTTCGCGGCCGCGGACACGCTCAAGACGGGCGCGGCGGACTTGCCGAAGCAAGCCGGCCAGCTCAAAACGTTGAGCGCGCAGTTGTACGAATCCTGGGACAAGATCCTGGTGGATATGGAAACGCGCGGCAGCGGGACCGCGCGCGAGTACAACCAGAAGATCAAGACGGTGCGCACCACGGTCGCCGACGCCACCGGCAAGGGGGGCACCGCCACCAGCGACGAAAAATGGGTGGATGTTTCGAAGGCGCAATACCAGGCCATGGAGAAGGACCTGGGGATGGCGATCGAACACAAGCCAACCGGAAAGTACGAAACCGAAAGCGAGCGCGTGGCGCAACCGGCCGGCTTCGCCTACATGGCCCCGCCGGGACAGAGCAACCAGTACGGCCACTGGGAGCAGAGCAACGGCACCAGCTTCTGGGTCTTCTACGGCCAGTACGCGCTGATGCGCGACCTGCTGTTCAATCGCAGCTACCGTCCGCTGGAATACCGCGAATATCACGACTACTACACCTACCGTCAGCGTAACGAGACCTACTACGGCCGCGATACAACCACCCAGGCTCCGAAATACGGCACCTCCGGCACGGCCACCCAGGAACATTATTCCGGCAGCACGTTCGCCAAGGGCGGCGGCTTCAAGGATTCCAAGTACGCCAGCAAGCCGGGGGGATATCGCGATTCGCAGTATTCCACGCCCATGGCCAAGGATCCGAATGCGGATCACAGTCCGCGGAAGTTTGGCAGCGGCAGTTCCGCGGAACAGCCGCGCGCCGCGCCGCCGACGCAACGGTCCTACCGGCCTGCGCCGACGCCCTATCGGCCGTCCGCGCCGCGCAGTCCGGGACGCAGCTTCGGAAGCCCGCGGAGACGGTAAGGTGTATAGTTGACAATCATGAAGATGAGGGTCAACTCGTCACTCCTTTTCGTCACTCTCCTGGCCTCCGTCGTTTTGCGCGCGGAGAGCACACCTTCGAAAGCATTGCTGGTGCTCGCCAAGAGCGATAACACACTCGCCATCGTGGATCCGGTGAGCCTGAAAGTAGTGGCGCGCATGCCTTCCGGGCCCGATCCGCATGAAGTGGCCGCCTCCGCCGACGGCAAATTTGCTTACATCTCCAACTACGGTGGCGGGGCGTACAACACCATCACGGTGATCGATCTGGTGGAGCAAAAGGCATTGCCCGCAGTGGACCTGGGCGCGCTTCGCGGACCTCACGGCCTCGTCTTCGCCGGCGGCAAAGTGTGGTTTACGGCGGAGGGTGCCAAGGTGATCGGCAGCTTTGATCCGGCGGCGAAGAAGGTCGATTGGGTGCTCGGCACGGGCCAGAACCGGACCCACATGATTTATGTTTCGGAAGACCTGAAGCGCATGGTGACCTCCAATGTCAGTTCGGCCACCATGACGTTCATTGAAAAGAGCGCGGGGGGCGGGCGCGGTCCGGGTCAAGGTCCAGGGCAAGGTCGCGGCCCCGATCCGGGCCGCGGTCCCGGCCGCGGCGGCCCGGGCGGAGGGCCGCAAGGGGACTGGGATGAGACCGTGGTCGCGGTGGGGCGGGGCGCTGAGGGATTCGACGTCTCCCCCGATGGCAAACAACTTTGGGCGGCGAACGCGCAGGACGGCACGATCTCCATCCTTGATGTTTCCGGAAAAAAGGTAGTTCAGACGCTGGCCGCCGACGTCATGGGGGCCAACCGTTTGAAGTTCACTCCCGATGGCAGACTGGTATTCGTCTCCACCTTGAGCGGAGCGGACGTCTCGATCTTCGACGCTGCCACGCGCGCCGTGGTGAAGCGGGTGAAAGTAGGACGCGGCGCCGCCGGCATCCAGATGCAGCCGGACGGGTCGGTCGCGTATGTGGCTTGCACGCCGGACGACTACGTCGCCATCATCAATCTGAAATCGCTGGAAGTCACGGGCCACATCGACGCCGGCAAACAGCCCGACGGGCTGGCCTGGGCAGTGCGGTAGACATCCAGGTCTCCGACCGGCGTGTCGCGGTGGGCGGCCAGATACCTGCCTTCGGACAAAAATACCCGACTTTTCCTCTTGACACCAATCGCAATTTGCAATATAGTAATCACAGATTGCGATATGACGCTTGGTGAAAAACTTCGATACCTCCGGGAAGTGGAGGGCACGATCCGCGGCCTCGACCGCGAATTGTCGCAGGTCGAGCTCGCCCGCATGATTGAGAAGGAACTCGGAAAATCCATCAGCCAGAGCTACCTCTCGCAGATCGAGAGCGGCACGCGCCCGCACCTGACCAACTCCACGCGCATGCTGCTGGCACGTTTCTTCAAGGTGCATCCGGGGTACCTGGTGGACGATCCCGAAGGTTTTTCGAACGAGCTGGTGAGCGATCTGGGCGCGGTGGAAGACAAGCTGGATTTGTGGCTGGTCTCTGGCGCGGAGCGCTTCAGCCGCGATGTGGATCTGCATCACGCGCTGTTGACCGCGGCTAAGCATAAGGATTCGCGAATG
>JADGNS010000790.1 GCA_017883355.1 Candidatus Solibacter sp. | reverse complement strand
ATCGGTGGAGGTCATCGGCGCTTGGTGACTTCGATGCCGGGCGGCGCAGCCGCTCCGGCGTTGCTCCCGGATGGGAGCGTGGTGTTTGCTTCACCCGTTCCTGGGCTGGGCCATCCCGGCGCCACGGTGCCGCAGCCCCAGCTCTATGCGCAACTGCCCGGCGGCCAGCCGCGCCGGCTCACCTTCGAGACTTCTGGGGTGGCCGATCCGACGGTGCTTCCGGATGGCAGAATCCTGTTTGTTTCGGCTACACCGCCCGGCCCAGCCGCTTCGTCGCGAGGCCTTTCGCTGTTTACCATCAACAACGATGGCACCGAGATGACAGGCTTTGCCTGCCAGCATGATCCCCCCGCGGTGATCGGCCGGCCCAGGCTACTGCCCGACGGGCGCGTGGCTTTTTTGGTTTCGGGTCTCGAGAGCGCCTTGGCTGAAGATTCGGCGGAGTGCGTTCGCATGGCGCGCCCGTTTCTGAGCCGGACCAATTTGCTGCCAGGCCTCAAGGCGCGCGTGCGGTCGGTGGGCTCCGACGGAGAGGGCGGTCTCCTGGTCTGTGCCGAGAATTCACAGTCTGCCTGGACGGTGTATCGGGTGGGCGGGAACGAAGGAGCATTGGGTACGGCGCTGATGGCTGAGGATGCAAGTTGGGACTGCGTTGAAGCGTTGGCCGCGTGCGCTTGCCAGCGCCCTATGGGCCGGATTAGCAGTATGGATTCGACCAAGAAGACTGGCCAAATCCTCTGCCTGAACGCGAACGACACCAGCTATAAGGGTGCCGAAACGCAGGCCGGCGCGGTCGCCACCCGGATTCGGGTGCTGGCGGAGGTTTCGCCGGGGCGCTGCCGCTCGTTGGGGGAGGTGCCAGTGCAGGAGGACGGCTCCTTCATGGCGGAGGTTCCCGCCGACACGCCTTTGGGTTTCGAGGCCTTGAACCCGGAGGGGGAAGTCTTGCGCCGCGTCGAGCCTGTCGTTTGGGTCCGACCGGGGGAGAATCGTTCCTGCACCGGTTGTCATGCGGCGCACAACCGTGCGCCCCAAAACCACCGCCCGCTCGCGGTGTACGCCAGCGTGCCATGTCTGCGTGCGGAGCCGGAGCCGAACCAGGCCCAAAAAGCGCCGTGAGATGAAGACCAGAGGTATCATCATCCGGGGGGGGATCCTGGTATTGATAGCAACGGTCGGTTTCCTGGGCCATCGCTTTGGAGGCGAGGCCCATGTCCGCAGGAGGATCGGCCAGCAGCCGCTGGCTAAGGCGAACTGTTTTTACTGCCATTTCGTATCCACTGACCGGCTGCCCTGGGCGAAGCCGAGGCCCCATCACGATTCGCCCGCCGGCCTGGTAGTCAGCCATGATGGAAAGAAACTCTATATCGCGCTGGACGACCGTGACGAAGTGGCGGAAGCGGATATTGCCACTCGCAAGGTGCTGCGCCGGGCAAAGGTGCCAGGTGGACCGTACGGACTGGCCATGGATGCGAGCGGCAAGAGGTTGTTCGTTACGTGCAGGCAGGCTGATCGGCTGGCCTTGCTGGACACCGAAATGCTAAACGAAATCGGATCACTGGCGGTAGGCATGGGGCCGGCCGCAGTTGCGTTTTGCCGGACCGCAGCCGGTGACCGCCTCATCGTGGCCAATTCGATGTCGGATGATGTTTCGGTGATTTCCCTGACGCCGCTAAAGGAATTGGGCCGTCCCGCGGCGGGCCGGGAGCCGTTCGCGGTCGCGGCCACGTCCGACGGCGCACGCGCGTTTGTGGCGAATCGGCTCGTTGGTTTGAACAGCGTTAAGACAATGCCGGCCTCTGAGGTGACGGTGATTGACCCGGCCACCGCTCGTGTGGTCCGGCGTGATGCCCTGGAATCGGCCCATCTTTCCGAAGGGGTCGGTCTCGACGAATCGCGTTCCTGGGCGCTGACTCCGCTGGTTAAAGTGAGAAACATGGTTCCCATAACCCAGGTGGCGGGCGGCTGGGTCATGTCGAGCGGTCTGGCCATTTCGGATACCAAGCGGGGCGACGTGGTCCAAGTTCCCCTGGACGAGGCCAACGACTATTTCGCCGATCCTTCCGCCGTGGCGGTTGACGCTGCGGGACACCGGGCCTTCGTGGCCTCGGGCGGCGCCGATGTGGTGACCGTGGTGGATTTGGACCGCCTGGCCGACTGGGTGCGGAAGGCCAACGCCGCGGAGAGGAAGGAGGCGATTTACGACCTTTCGCTTTCGGCTGAATATGTCGTTGGACGAGTTCCCACCCGGCGCAATCCGCGCCAGCTCGTCCTGAGCCCGGATGGCGCCATACTGCTGGTTGCCGAACGCCTGGAGGACTCGATCATGGTGGTGGACGCGAACAAGCTCGTTCCTTTGGGCCGAATCGTGTTGGGTGATGGGGGAATGGATGATCCCATTCGACGGGGCGAGAGGATGTTCACCACTGCCGCGTACACTTTTCAGCATCAGTTCTCCTGCCGGTCATGCCACCCCGACGGCCATGTGGACGGGCTGAGCTACGATTTTGATGGCGATGGGATCGGCGACAACCTTTTGGACAACCGCAGTCTCCAAGGAGTGGCCGGCACGGGACCGTTCAAGTGGAATGGGAAGAACCCAACGCTGGAAGTCCAATGCGGCCCCCGATTTGCCAAAGTGCTCATGCGCACGGATCCGTTTCCTCCGAAGCAATTGCGCGACCTGACGACTTTCATCCAATCGCTGCCGCCGCCCCGAGTGGCACGGAACAAAGACGGCAAGCTAACGCTTTCTCAGGAACGCGGCCGCGCGATCTTCTATGCGACCAAAACGCCGAACGGCAAGGAGATCCCCTTATCCCGTCGCTGCGTCACCTGCCATGCGCCCCCGCTGTACTCCGTGCGGCTGCCGTTTAACATAGGCACCAAAGGGCTGCACGACAGCGCCGAAGCGTTCGATACCCCGCACTTGCTGGGGGTGGCCGATACCGCGCCCTATCTCCATGACGGAAGGGCGCAAAGCCTGGAAGAACTCTGGACCATCTACAACACGAACGATCTGCACGGTGTGAGCAGCTACATGAACAAAATTCAGCTCAATGATCTGGTCGAATTCTTGAAAACACTCTAACATCCAGTGAAGCCAATTATGAAAGAGAAACGTTTCGTCACGGCGACGGCGGTGTCGCTGCTGGTCCTGGCTGCCCTGGCCATTCGGCTCCAGGCCGCCACCACCGCGTTGGTGGGCCTACCTATCCCGCTCATTGAGAGCTTCGAGAACTTTACGGTCAAGGACGGCATTCCATCGCATAAAGTCCACTGTGTTTTGCCCGCCGGCGACGGCAAGCTTTGGGTGGGCACCTACAAGGGGTTGCTGGTTCGGGAAGATGGGAAGTTCCGCAAGATCGGGACGGAGGACAGCTTGACCCATCCGATGATCATGTGCCTGGCGGAAGATCCGCGGAGCGGAGACCTTTGGATTGGCACCATGCGCGGTCTCAACCGGTACAGCGCCGGGCGCATTACGACCTATACCCAGACCAGCAGCGGCCTGCCCAACAACGTCGTCTATGCCGTGGATGTGGTTGGCGAGAGCCTCTGGGTGGGTACGGCCGCGGGTTTGGGCGTGCTGGACCTGAAGA
>JADGNS010000789.1 GCA_017883355.1 Candidatus Solibacter sp. | reverse complement strand
GTATATCGGGACCGTGACATGTCCCGCCATCCAGATGGCCAGGTCGGCCATAATCCACCAGGCACAGTTGCGGGACAGGATCGCCACCCGGCTCCCCGGTTCCCAATCCTGCGACTTCAGCCAGCCTGCGATGCGGCGGATTTCGGCCACGGACTGGCCCCAAGTCCAATCCCGCACCTTGCCGCCGCCGTATGGTTGTGTGAGGAAAACAGTTTCTGGCCGCTCGCGCTCCCATTTATAGATGCGCTGAAGCGGCAGATCGTCCGCACTGAGATTGCCCGGCATCGCTCCTCCATCAAGCATCTCCGGCCTTTACCGCCTTGGATGCCAACAAACTGCCCACCGGCGGCAAGCAGGAACCTATGTATACAAACTCACATCATCGTTGTACGGGATGTGAATGGCGCGGTCCGCGCCCTTAGGCGAAAGGCTCGCGGAGGGTCCGCCCATCACTGAGAACAGTGGCGTTGCGCCACGCAAGTAATCCTCTTGCGTTTTTTTCTTACCGGTGGGTAAGATATCAGGAGCGCCGCCTCATTGTCAATAGGCGTGCGTACCGTCTGTCATGCCAAAAGACGCCTCCGTATCGCCATCGCCGCGCAAGGCATTCGCCGACCGGCGCCGCGACCCAGCCACCAAACGTGAGGCGGTGTTGAAAACCGCCGCACAATTGTTCCTCGAAAAAAGCTATGGCCGGATGTCGATGAACGACGTGGCCGACCGGCTGAACATCACGAAGCCCGCGCTTTATCATTATTTCGACAACAAGGAAGATATTCTCCTCGAGTGTTACCGCCTGGGTGTCGGGCTGATCGAGGAGATTCTCAACGGAATTGCCGATCACTGTGGCACTGGACTACAGAAGGTGGAAGCATTTGTCCACTCCTACGCCACCGTGATGACGGTCAACTTCGGACGGTGCGTGATGCGTCTGGACGAGGGCGACCTCACCAGCGACGCCCGCGCCGAGGTGCGGACCTATAAGAGAAAGATCGACCGCCGTCTGCGGTCGTTCATCGAGGAAGGGATTGCAGACGGATCGATTGCTCCGTGCGATTCCAAAATCGCCGCGTTTTCCATCGCGGGCGCGCTGAACTGGATCTGTATGTGGTATGAACCCGATGGCGCCCTTTCGCCGGAAGAGATTGCCACTCAGTTCGCGCGCACGTTGACGCAGGGGCTGGTCGCCAGGAAGCGGAGTAGCAGGTTGCGCGTAGTTTTCAAAGAGGAGTGATTTGCATGAGCGTTGAAGCAGCTATCAAACCGGCCCCGGCCGGAGCACCTTCGGCAGACCGCACGCCGGCCGCGGCGATCCGCAAGGCGGCGGTGTTGGGCGCGGGAACCATGGGATCGCGCATCGCGGCGCACCTGGCAAACGCGGGTTTGCCCGTCGTTCTGCTGGATATCCCGGCGCCGGCAGGCCCGCGAAGCGCCATCGCGTCGCAGGCACTGGATGCCCTCAAGAAGAGCAAGCCGGCGGCGTTTTACGACCCGGCGTATGCGGCCCACGTCAGCGTGGGGAACTTCGATGACGATCTGGCGTTGCTGGCGGATTGCGACTGGGTGATCGAGGCGGTCACGGAGAACCTCGGGATCAAGCAGGCGCTATTGGATAAGATCGTGCCGCACTTGAAGCGTGGCGCGATTCTGACCACCAACACCAGCGGCCTGCCGGTGGCGTCGATCGCCGCCAAGTTACCGGACGCGGTGCGGCGGAACTGGTTTGGAACGCACTTTTTCAATCCCCCGCGCTACATGAGGCTGGTGGAGATCATTCCCACGCCGGAGGCGGATCCCGCGGCGATTGCCGCCATCTCCCACTTCGCCGACGTGCTGCTGGGCAAGGAAGTGGTGTTCGCCCGCGACACGCCCAATTTCATCGCCAACCGCATCGGCGTCTTCATCATGCTGGAATCGGTACGCCTGATGCAGGAGGAGGACCTGACCATCGAAGAGGTGGACGCGCTGACCGGCAGCGCGATTGGCTGGCCGCGCACGGGGACGTTCCGGCTGGCCGACATGGTGGGTATCGATGTGCTCGCGCACGTGGCCGCCAACTTCGAGGGTTCCGGAGCCATGCCGCCGTTCGTGCAGACGATGCTGGAGCGCCGCTGGCTGGGAGACAAAACCAAACAGGGGTTCTACAAGAAAGAGAAGGACGCCGAGGGCAAGGATGTCCGGCTGGTGCTGGATTGGAAAACGCTGGAATACGTTCCGGCGATCCGGCCCAAGATTCCGTCGCTCGAAATGGCGAAGAATGCCGAGCAGTTGTCCGATCGGCTGGCCCAACTGCTGGCGGGCGACGTCCGCAAGGACAAAGCGGCCCGTTTCCACTGGCGGCTGCTGAGCTCTTTGTGGAATTACGCGGCGGATTGCCTGCCGGAGATCGCCGACGATGCGGCCAGCGTGGACCGCGCCATGCGCGCCGGGTTCAACTGGGAAATGGGGCCGTTCCAACTCTGGGATGCGGCCGGCGTCCCTGGCACCGTGCAGCGCATGCGGGCGGCCGGCGAGCCGGTGAGCCCGATCGTCGAAGGCGTCGAATCCTGGTACCGCGACCATGGCCGCGAGTGCTTCGATGTCAACAGCCGGGCGTACCGGCCGATCGCCCAGGCCGAAGGCATCGCGCGCATCGCCAGGTTCCGCGCGGCCAACGGGGTGGTGCGGCATAACCCGGGCGCGTCGCTGGTGGATCTGGGCGACGGCGTGGCCTGCCTGGAACTGCACTCGAAAAAGAATGCCGTGGGCGAAGACATCATCCGGATGGTGACCGAGACGTTCGCTCCCGGGAGCAACGCGGTGCGGGATTTCGAGGCCTTCGTGATCGGCGGAGACGCGGAGCACTTCTCGGTGGGCGCCAACCTGATGCAACTGCTGATGAGCGCCCAGGAAGAGGAGTGGGATGAGGTCGATTTCGCCATCCGGGCATTCCAGCGCATGACGGCGGCCATTAAGTTCTGCCCGCGTCCGGTGGTGGTGGCGCCCTACTCGTTCTGCCTGGGCGGCGGGGCGGAGATCGCGATTCATGCCGCCCGCCGGCAGGCCCATGCCGAACTCTACATGGGACTGGTGGAAACCGGCGTCGGCGTGGTGCCCGCCGGAGGCGGCTGCAAGGAAATGCTGCTGCGCGCGCTGGACGTGGTGGGCGCGGTCCACGGCGTCACCCGCAATGAGTCGCCGGAACTGCTGGGGGCGCTGCGGCGGACCTTCGAAACCATCGCCATGGCCAAGGTGTCCACGTCGGCGGTGGAGGCGCGCCACATCGGCATGCTGCTGCCGGCCGACCGCATTACGATGAATCGCGAGCGTCTGTTGAGCGACGCCAAGACATCGGCCCGCGAATTGGCGGCCGGCGGTTACTCCGCCCCGGTGCCGCGGACGGATATTCCGGCGCCGGGCGAGAACATGCTGGCCTCTCTCAAACTCGGGGTCCACGTGATGCGGCAGGGGGATTTCATCAGCGACCACGACGTAAAGGTGGCCAATTGGGTGGCCTACGTTCTGTGCGGCGGACCGGTCACGCCCGGCACCCTGGTGAGCGAGCAGTACCTGCTGGATCTGGAGCGCGAAGCCTTCCTCTCGCTCTGCGGCGAAAAGAAAACCCG
>JADGNS010000788.1 GCA_017883355.1 Candidatus Solibacter sp. | reverse complement strand
CATCGTGGCCACGCCGCACGAGGGATTCCACGCGCAGTACGGCAGCTTCGCCTCCCCATCGGTGATGGTGGACGCTAAGCACGTGATCGCGTTCTTCGGATCGCGCGGCGTGTATTGCTACACGCACGACGGCCAGCCGGTGTGGCAGAAGGATTTCGGCATCAAGCTGCGGATGCTGATGAGCTTCGGGGAAGGAACTTCGCCCGCGCTGGATGGCGACAAGCTAGTGATGCTATTCGATCACGAAGGCGACTCGTTCCTGGTGGCGCTGGACAAGAACACCGGGCGCGAGCTCTGGCGCACGCCGCGGTCGCCCGGCAGCACCTGGTCGAGCCCGATGGTGATTACCGTCGGCGGCAAGAAGCAGGTGCTGGTATCGGCCACCAAGTTCGTCGCCGGATACGACCTGGAAACCGGCAAGCTGATCTGGCAGACTACCGGCCTGGGCCGAAACGTGATCCCGATGCCCGTGGTGGCCGATGGCGTGGCCATCGTGATGAGCGGTTACCAGGCGCCGAACCTGCTGGCCATCCGGCTGGGCAAGGAGGGCGACCTGACCGGCACCGACGCCATCCTCTGGCAGAACCAGCGGGGCAACTCCTACACGCCGTCGCCCGTGCTGCACGAAGGCAAACTCTACATGCTCACCGATAACGGCACCATCTCCTGCTTTGACGCCAAGACGGGAAAGCCGTTCTATTCCCAACAGCGGTTACCGAAGAGTTACAGCTTCAAGTCTTCTCCGGTAGCGGCCAACGGCAAGTTGTATCTCTCGACCGAGGATGGCGACGTGGTGGTGTTGAAGATGGGCGAGAAGTTCGAGGTGCTGGCCACCAACACGCTGGCCGATCAGGTGTTCATCGCCACGCCCGCCATCATGGACGGGGCGATCTATCTACGCGGACAGAATACGCTGTTCTGCGTACGGTAAGAGCCTGGGTAGTGCGCTATTTACTTTTAGCGGACCACCGCTGACCGCGTCTACCCGAGAACGCCCCGGACCGCCGCGATCAACTGGTCCGGAGCCACCGGCTTGGCCAGGATGGCATGGGCACCCAACAGTTTCGCCATCTTCAGGAACCCGCCTCCGAAGGCCCCCGACATGGCGATGATCTTCAGTTCCGGCAGCTCTTTGTGCATGCTCTGAATAATTTCGATCCCTTCCTTCTCCGGCATGACCAGATCCGTCAGAACCAGATCGAACTTCTGGGTGCGTACCATGTTCAACGCCTGGTTGCCGTCTTCCGCCATCAGTGCCGCGTAGCCGGCGTCGGCCAGGACCTTTTGCAGGAAGGTGCGCACCCCACTCTCGTCATCCACCACCAGTATCCGGGCCGGCGCCGGGAGCGGTGTGGACCTGAGCGCCTCGCGTACCTTCAGCGCCAGGGCTTCCGGGGAAAATGGTTTGGGGATGTAGAGCAGGCCCGGGTCAAGCAGGCCCCGGCTGGCAATCAGGTCCTCGGCATATCCCGACATGTAGAGGACTTTGGTGGAGGGGCGCGCCGCTCTGAGGTGGTGGGCGAGTTCCCGCCCCGTCATGCCGGGCATGACGAGGTCCGTAAGCAGCAGGTGAATCGGTCCCGGGTGGCTCTCTGCCAAGAGCAGGGCTTCGTCGCCCTGCGCCGCTTCCAGAATCCGGTAACCGAAGCGGCTGAGCATCCGCACGGCCAACTTGCGAACGGAATCCTGGTCTTCCACTACCAGAACGGTCTCCGTGCCGGCAGGGTCGGCGGAGGAACGTGCGGTCTCGCGGCGGTCCGCGGCGGCTTCGTGCCGGGGCAGGTGAATCAGGAAGGTGGTGCCTTGGCCAGAGTCGCTTTGGAACGAAATCGACCCACCGGTCTGCTGGACGATCCCGTGGACGGTGGCGAGCCCAAGGCCGGTACCTTCCCCTTTGCCCTTCGTGGTGAAGAAGGGATCGAATATGTGCTCCCGGGCTTCGGCTTCAATGCCGGTTCCGGTATCGGCAACCGAGAGCAATACGTAGGGTCCGGGCGCCATGCCGGGGTGCCGGGCAGAGTCGTCATCCGCCACGTCCACATGGGACGTGGCGATGGTGAGCCTGCCGCCGCGGGGCATGGCATCGCGCGCGTTGACGGCGAGATTCAACAACACCTGGTGCATCTGTCCGGGGTCGGCGACAACCCTGGCTAACGGCGCGGCGAGGCTGGTTTCCAGCTCGATGTCCTCTCCCACCAATCGCCGGAGCATGCTCAGGTGGTCGCCGATCAACTCATTGAGGTCCAGCAGTTGCGGTTGCATGATCTGCTTGCGGCTGAACGTCAGCAGTTGCCCGGTCAGTCTCGCCGCACGCTCCCCCGCCTTACGAATCTCGGCGACCGATTCCCGTCGAGGGTCACCGTCCGGCAACTCGCCGAGCAGCATGTCGCCGTAGCCGTTGATGACGGTCAGCAGGTTATTGAAGTCGTGGGCGATGCCGCCCGCCAGGCGGCCCAGGCCCTCCAGTTTTTGGGCCTGACGCAAATCTTCTTCCACCGACCGGCGCGCGGTGACGTCCTGAATCGTGCCGGCCATGACCTCCGGCACGCCGTCGGAATCGCGAACCACGGCGCCGCGTCCATGCATCCAGCGAACCCGCCCATCGGCCGGACGCACGACCCGGTATTCGCGGTCAAACAGCTTCCGTTGCCGGAGGACCTCGTTGTCGAAGTGGTCCGTCATTTCTTCGCGGTCTTCCGGATGGACGAGCGCCTGCCAGCCTTCGACGGTTCTCGGGTAGTCCGCCGCGATGCCGAAGATCTCGTCCAAAGTCTGCGAACTGGTCCAGGTCCCCGTGGCGCAATTCAGAACATAGCTGCCGATCTGGGAGATTCGCTGCGACTCGTTCAGCCAATACTCGCTGTCGCGGAGCGCCTTTTCGGCGCGCTTCCGGTCGGTTATGTCGAGGGCGCAGACCAGGGCCTCCTTCGCGTCGGAAAGTTCCAGAGGCGCGGTAAAAGCCAGGATGCACCGCTCTTCTACGCCATTTGTCCCACTTACCGGCAGCCAGGCCTCGATGTTGTCGTGCCGTGTCTGGTTCCGAATGGAGTCCAAAACCGACAGCCGAAGCGGACATGTGCCGCAGCTAGGCCCGTAGCCGCAACCGTCGGGGTCCTTCAGGGAGTTGAGGCAGCCAATGGAACCGCCGGGCCGGAGCCCGAGCATGTCGGCTTCCTGCCGGCCGGCGAGCCGGGCCGCCGCCTCGTTGACCTTGCGCACACGGAGATCTTCATCCACTACGAGGAATAACATCGGGGCGTGCGCGTGAATGGCGGAAAGTTCCGCGTGAGCGATGCGCAACTTCTCTTCGGCTCGCTTGCGTTCGGTAAGATCCCGAAACCAGATGGCGATACCGCCCCATGCCGCCAGCGACACGCGGACGTCCAGCCAGAGCCCGAGCGGGCGGTGGTAATATTCGAACGTCGCGGGAACGCGCTCCGCCATGACGCGCCGGCTGACGAGTTCCAGTTCGTCCCCGCCCCAATCGGATGACGATTCCCACGGAGCCGTGCCGAGAAGCTCCGGCTTCGACTTGACGTACAATCGCTCCGCGGCAGAGTTCAGAAAGAGGATGCGGAACGACGAATCGCAAGCAACGAATCCATCGG
>JADGNS010000787.1 GCA_017883355.1 Candidatus Solibacter sp. | reverse complement strand
GCAATCTCCCCGGCCGGCGGCCTCCCAGTCGATACGCCGCCGCCAGGAAACAGCGCCAAGCCTGAAGCCGGCTGCCGACGCCAAGGTCGCGCCGTCCATTCAAGAAGTCGGCTGTGCGGGTGGCGGCGATGTTCACGGGATCGCCCTCACTGCTCGCGCTAGCCGGGTAGCGGTCCACCTCGTCCAGCAGGCAACAACGAACACCGCGCATGGCGAGACCTGCCGGCGACATCGATGCGGAAAGGGTGATGCTGCGATGCAGCCGCCGGTGAACGTCTTGTGCAGCACGGTATTGTGCGAATCCCGGCTGCGGGACTCGGCGATCATTCCGCGCAGGCCGGGGCAATCCCGGATCATGGGCACCAGGCGGTCCCTACTGAACGCCTCCGCATCGGCCTCGCGCGGTTGCACCAGAAGAATCGGTCCAGGATCGAGGTCGATGATGATGAAGCCCATGAAGTTCTCCAGCATGCTGGATTTGCCCAACTGGGCGCCCGCTTACTTGCTCAAAGGGCTGCGACGGGCTGAGGGCGTCGATGATTGCCCGCTGGTTCGTCGCCCGGTCGGCGCGTCACTCGGCGCGCTCGGCTACCGACTCGGAACTGAGCCGGCGATTCTCGTCTAAGCGCTGCGAAGCCGCAATGTCCGGAGGCGGCAGAACGACATCGGCCACCACCACCTGAATCTCTTCGACGCGCATAGTGGAGGTCTTCGTGGATGGACTTCCGGATGGTGTGCATCCCGCGTTTCAGACTTTCGCGAACTTGGCGCTCGTCGGTGAGCGCGGTCAGTTCCGGCGCGAGTTTGTCGGGCACCGCCAGGATGCGCTCCTTCATGACCACAAGGATGGCGGCCCAGCGCTCCTTCACCACCGCGGCCTCGACTAGTTTGCCCTGGCAGGTGTCGAGCTCCAGGCGGCGCAGTTTCGCGCGGAGCACCATGTCGGCCAGCGTCGCCTGGGCATAGCTCGCGGGTGCTTGGCCGTCCATCGTAGTTCTCTCGGACAGCTTGTCGTCAAGCACGGCGTCGGACGCCGCCACGTCCACCAGTCGGTCGCGCATGACGAGAATGCCGGCCTTGTACAGCCCGTCGATGTGCTGGGGGCTCTTGTTGCGGTGGCGCGTGTACTCGGCCTGCTTCATCAGAATGGGGCTTTCGCTCATACGGTCAACTCCTGCAGCTTGCCTGACCAGAGCGGCTCTTTGCCCAAGCCGAGATGCTATATTCAGAGAGACGGAGGTGACCTGTGGCTGAGAAGAAAATCCAGCGCGAAACACCGGCGGTTGGTGACCGGCTAACCGACGTCGGCTACTCCGCGACCGGGCACCCTTCTTTCGAGCAGCTCATGGCCGAGCAGGGCACCGGTCCCATCACCGACGTCTCCGAGTTACACGGCGATTTCTGGCCCGAGGAGGAGTCCATCGAGGAATTCTTGGCGACCCTCCACGAATGGCGCGGCCACAAGCGGACTGAACCGGCTGCATGACCGAGGTCATTGTCGATACTGACGTAGTTTCGTTCCTCTTCAAGAACCATCCCATCGGACAACTCTATGGCGCGGAACTGGCCGGGCGTGCTGCTGGCGTCTCGTTCATGACCGTGGCCGAAGTCGAGCGGTGGGCGCTTCAATACCGCTGGGGTTCCCAGCGCGTTCGCTGGCTGCGCCTCTATATCGAGCGATTCACCGTCGTGCCATCCAGTCCCGACCTTTGCCGCAAGTGGGCCGAGGTGATGGTCGCCGCGCAGGCCGCCGGACGCCGGATCGAGACGGCCGACGCCTGGATCGCCGCCACGGCGTTGCTCTACGATGCTCCGTTGGTTACACACAACGGCAGCGATTATCTGGGCGTACCGGGTCTCAAGCTGATCTCCCACGGATCATAGCCTGGGCCTCCGTCCGTCTCGCCGTGCTGGGATGCCGCAGAGTCCATGCTAGTCACCATGTTGGCTGGCGTCCGATCATAGACACATCAGCGAGTCGGCGACCTCACGAACGGTCTATTCGTTAGCGAAGCGACTCCAGTGCCTCAGTTGCAAACGGCGCGGCACCCCATGTCGCGCTACATTGCCGTGCCGGAGCGTCCGATAAGATCTTTGTGCAGCACTCTAATGCCGATTCCGCATTCCGGGCCGCCCCACGCAAGGTGGCGAGTTTGCGGATGCCGCTCGCCGTTCTCGATCATCTTCCCCACCTCCACGGCGCCGAATTCAAGGTTCTGCTGGCGTTGGGCCGCTACCAGGCCCGGGGCGGCGGAAGGGACCAGAAACCCTTCCCGTACACCATCCCCCATATCACAGAAGACACCGGCCTCTGCCCCCGCGCCATCAGCAAGGCCATCGCCCGCCTCGACAAACACCGCCTGATCCTGCGCGTGAAGAAGCACGGCGCACTCCCCAACCGCTACCGCGCGCTCCTCGAGCCGGCGGTGCCGCAGAAGATCCCGGTGGCCAAGAAGCCGGCACGAACGTCCAAACGGCCTAAGCCTGCAAAAGCCGTCGAGGTCAAGGTGCCGGAACGGGCGGCGTCTCCGCAGAAGCGCAGAGGCGGGCGGCGGCGGAAAGATTCTCCTCCCCTGTTGCATGTCGAACGACCAAATCTCTTTGAAGGACTCTGGATCGACCCCAACCAACCAAGCTAAGCCAAAGCAGATCCTATGATCCAGATCCGTTAAGATCCGAGAAGGTGGAGAGCGCATGTCGGAGATCAACCTTGAATTCCTGTTGGGAGCCATGCCGGCGGCAGAGGCCACTCTGTATCGCGTGTTGATCCAGTTGATCCCGGCGCCAAGCCCGGAGGCGCCCAACCGGGGCGGGCGCCAAATCAAAATGGCACTTCTCGCCAAGCTGACTGGTTTTTCGAAACGCTGGGTGATCGAGTTGATGCAGCGTCTGGAAAAGAAGCACTTCATTCGCACCGATGGCGGGAGCGGCGCGGTGAAATGGATTTGGCTGCTTCCCCCCGGCGTTCTCCGCCTCGGAAAGGCATACCCCACCAAACTGGCGCGGAGAAAGAAGACGAGTCCGGGGAAGGCGAAAGCTCCTCGGGCCGCGGCCCCCAGACCAAAACACCTCCACAAGGAAACGGCGCCGAGCCTGAGACCGGATGCCGAAGCCAACATTGCGCCACCCGTGGAGAAACCGGCGGCGATTCCAGAGCGCCGCCGGGAAGGACCGATCCCGCCAGCCGGTCCGGCACCAGACGACCCAGCGGTGCTGGCCACCGCGTTAATACCGCCGCCACCACCAGCACCAGCCAATCCGATGTTGCCCGCCGCTGTGATGCCGCCGCCGCCACCTGCAACGCCCCCAGGCGGCCCGGCGCCAGACAATCCGGTGGTGGCTGCCACCACGGTGACACCAGCACCACCAAGGGCACGCGGCGGCGCGGCGCCAAGCAAACCTGCGGTGAGCGCCGGCAAGATCGCAACGCCGCCTTCAGTGGCATCAGGCAGCCCGGCGGCAAGCAACTCGGCAATTCCCCCCACCACGGTGAAACCAGCATTTTCAAAGACACTCGGCGGCCCGGCAGCACGCAGCCCAAGGGTGCGCGCCACCAAGATCGCGCCGCCGCCTTCGACGGCACCAGGCGGCCCGGCAGCAGGTAACCCAG
>JADGNS010000786.1 GCA_017883355.1 Candidatus Solibacter sp. | reverse complement strand
CCGCGTCCAACGCCAGATCGCCGCCTTCGAACGCACGTGGCACCGCGCCAATACCGAACTCCGCCGCGCCCGCGCACAAGCCGAGTCCGCCCCCGAAGGGTCCCTCGACAACTACCTCGACTTCCTCTGTGCCCGGCCCGCACCCGGCGAATTGGCTTCGTTGCTGCATTCGGAAAATCGCGACATCCCCGCCCCCCCGATCGCCCCCGCTTCGCCCAAAAACTGGCCGCCCACGGACGAAGTAACCGGCAAGCCCCGGTACTTCGTCGGATGAAAGGGATAAGTCGGTACCCTCTGGGTCCGATCTGCATGCCACGACTCTCCCCCCGCAGGCGGGTTGTCAGACCACCACGCGCAGGCCGAGGTGTTTAGCGAACGGATCAAAATCACGGTCGTTGTGCAGCAGGTCGTACCCGCTTTCGATGCATCGGGTCGCAATCACGGTATCGATGGTCTTGCGAACGGTCACGCCGAGCCTGCGCAACGCACGGAAATTCCTCGCCGCTTGAATCGCGATGTCCTGGCCACCCAACTCCACTACCATCAGCGAAGTCAGCATTTCCCTGGCGTGATTGAAATCTCGTTCGTTATCGAAGCCTTGCAGGACCTCAGTCAGAATCAGGTCACCAATGGCCAAAGGCTGCTGGCCAAGCAGCCTGTCGAGCATCTCGGTCTGCGCCGTGATCGTCCCCTTGAAGTAATCGATCCACACGCTGGAATCGACGAGGATCAACTGTCGCTCCTCATCGCGCTGAGATCGCCCTGCCAGTCCAGTTTGCCGCGGAGCCGCCGGATCCCCGCCTGTTTTCTCAATCGGAGCAAAGTCCGCAGCCCCTCTTCCACGGCCTCCCGCTTGGTCTTCAGACCTGTGGCGCGAAGCGTGTCCCGCATGAGTTTATCGTCAATCACGATATTCGTCCGCATGGATGTGTAGTCCTTAAGGTAATTATACACATTCCAAGGTGGGAATCGCCAGGGCGCTCTACGAGATCGTGTTTTTCATCCGGTTCGCTCTTCACCTTATACTTGAGAGAATTGGAACCGGGTTGCATTGGCTTTCGGTGCCGACCTGCCGTTGAGGAGTTCATGGCCGTATTGATTGATGCGATTGACGTCAAGAAAAGGACTTTGTTTGAGATTGACAACACTCCGTACTCCTGCCTGGAGGCGGAGGTGAACACGCCCACCGCCCGGGGCGGCCAGACCCTGGTGCGCCTGAAGATTCGCAACCTTCTCACCAACGCGGTCTTTGAGAAGACATTCAAGGCGGGTGAAAAGTTCAGGGAGCCGGATCTCCAGTTGGTTGCGGCCTCCTATCTGTATAGCGACAGCAATGGTTCTCACTTCCTGGACCAGGAAAGCTATGAGACCCACACGCTTTCCGATGAGGTAATCGGGAATGCGCTGGACTTCCTGATCGCGGGCACCCTGGTCGAGTTGCTCAAATACAACGGCAATCCCATCGGCTTGGAATTGCCCATGTTCGTGGAGCTGGCAGTTGCCTCCACGGAACCGGGTGTGCGGGGCGACTCGTCGAGCGGCAGCGTGACCAAGCCGGCCACCCTGGAGACGGGTCTTGAGATCCGCGTTCCCCTCTTCATCAAAGAGGGGGAAAAGGTGAAAGTGTCGACGGAAAGCCGGGGGTTTGCGGGGCGGGCATGATCTGGTTCCGGAGATCGCTGAGAGCAAGAGGGGGTAACTGATGTTCCGCTTTCTAACCATCGCGTTCTGGATCGGCCTGATGACTGGCTCAGATCCGGCAATGGCCCAAGTACCGGCTCCGGCCGCGGCCGCACGCCCGGCGCGCCCGGCGCCGCCGACCCGCGATCCCAGCACGCCCGGCTATGTCACGGCAAAAGACCTGCCGGACGGTGCCAACGCTCCGGTAAAGGCCGACGGAAACTTCATCCTCGGCCCCACGCACGACCCCGCGCCGGAGATGACCCCGCGGGAAGGCGTGCCGCAGGGAGCGGTCTTCGACTTCACCATGGAATCGGCCGACAGCAAGATCTATCCCGGTATCGCGCGCGAGGCCAACACCTTTGGCACGGCGGACCCCGCCGACCCCGCCAAGATGATCGTCACCACCAGCCACCCCGCTCCCTACACTCGCCGGGTGTCTGTGTATGTCCCCAAACAATACGTCCCCGGCACGGCCGCGCCGTTCCTCGTCGGGGCCGACGGACCGGACCGGGCGTTGTTCACGGCCCTGGACAACCTGATCGCCCAGCATCGGGTGCCCGTGATGATTGCCATCTCCCTAGGCAACGGCGGGGGCGACGCCCAGGGAAGCCAGCGCGGCCTGGAATACGACACCATGTCGGGCCTGTACGCGGAGTTCGTCGAGAAAGAAGTGCTGCCTCTGGTGGAGAAGCAATACAACGTGAAGCTGACCAAGGATCCCGAGGGCCGGGCGACGATGGGCGGCAGCTCCGGCGGCTCCTGCGCCCTGATCATGGCGTGGTACCACCCGGAGCTGTACCACCGCGTTCTCACCTACTCGGGCACCTACGTGAACCAGCAGTGGCCGTCGAACCCCGAGACTCCCCATGGCGCCTGGGAGTTCCATGAACACCTCATCCCCAACAATCCGGCCAAGCCGTTGCGCATCTGGATGGAAGTGGGCGACCGGGACAATTTCAATGCGAATGTCATGCGCGACAATATGCACGACTGGGTGGTCGCCAATGAGAATATGGCCAAAGTGCTGGCCGCCAAGGGCTATCATTATCAGTTTGTATTTGCGCGCAACGCCGGGCACACCGACCGCACCGTGAAACAACAAACCCTGCCCGAGGCCCTGGAATATGTATGGCAGGGGTACCCTGTCGCGGGGCCGCGGAATTGATTGGAGCAATGTCGCGCTGATGGAACTTCCCGCCAGGCACCAACGTAATCCAACGTATGGGTTTCGAGAGTATTGTTGAAGAAGTGCATGTCTTGGGCCGCGACCTCGTCGAAAAGGTTCGCGACTTGATCCACGAGGGCAACGTCCAGCGCATCGTTGTAAAGGACGAGCATGGCAACACGTTCGTCGAGATTCCCGTGACGGTTGCTGCCATCGGCGCCATCCTCGCTCCGCTCCTCGCCGCCATCGGCGCAATCTCAGCGCTGGTGGCGAAGTTCACCATCGTGGTGGTCCGTAGCGAGCCGAAGCCCCCGGGAGGCGGCCAGCCCGTGCCCTGACACGGGGCATTTACCGGCGGCCCCTTTCAGAAAGCGCCAGTTGCGGTCGAGCGATTCTTATTGCAGCACTTCGCGCACTTTAGCCGTCAGCATCGCCTTGGTGAAGGGCTTTTGGATGAAGGGGGCTCCGCGGTCGAATCCGGGAAGGCGCAGAACCGGGTGCTCGGTGTAGCCGGACATAAAGAGGACCCGCAGATTGGGCCGGCAGGCGACGGCCTTTTCCGCGACTTCGACGCCATCGGTTTCCGGTAGTACCACGTCGGTCAGCAGCAGGTCTATCGCGGTGGAGAATTCGCCGCAGATGCGCAGGGCCTCATGCGGTGTGGCGGGGGCAATCACGCGATAGCCGCTGCTTTTCAACATCGAAACCACCAGATGGCGGACGGTTTCATCGTCCTCCACCACCAGGACGATTTCACCGGTCCGTGG
>JADGNS010000785.1 GCA_017883355.1 Candidatus Solibacter sp. | reverse complement strand
CCCCGGCGTCGATCAACTTCCGGGCGTGGTCGATCTGCTCGGCGGATAGCTTTGGCTTCCTCCCGAATTGTAATGGGTCACAATCTTTGCCCGCGTAGCGGGCAGGTTTTCTCACACTGGTCCCCGCCGAGCCGGGCGGTATCGCGACTCCGCCCCGGCGCTGAACCTGCCATACGGTGACCGCTGAGGTAGGATGTCAAAGTGTGTGCGGCGGAGGCTCGAAGCTTCCCGCCGCACCCGAACAACCTGGGGAGTTAGCGCTCCCGAAGGCAGATCCTACAATGCAAATCCTACACCCGTTCGCCGGTTCGGTGCAGCAGTACCTCGATCAACTCGTTGATTTCGAGTCGCCTCGTCCGAAGCACTGCCCGCAGTGCGAAGCCAGCAAACCGCTCACCGGGCACGGCTTCTACACCCGCACCATCATCAATGCCGCCTTCGACGGAGAGATCCGCGTGCGCCGCTATCTGTGCCAAGCGTGCCGCCGCACCGTTTCGTTGCTGCCGGAGTTCGCGCTGCCCTACCTCCGCTCCAGCGTCACCATGATCGCGCTTTGGCTCCTGGCCCGTTTGCTGCCCGCCTCAGCCGGCCAGCGCCAGCCGCCACCACCAATGCCGTATCAGCGTGGCCAGTTCTGGCTGCGCCGCTTTCGCTCCCAGGCCGAAGCACTATGTGCCGCTCTGGCTCACCTGGCCACTCCACCGGCGGCATCCACCTTCGCACAGCGCGCCCTCCTTATGCTCGAATCCACCGGCTGGCTCGCGGCGCACCGCTTCCTGTTCGCCGACCTCCGCCAACACTTACTCGGCTGGCCGCCGTCGCTGGCTCCCGCCGGCCGCCGCGTCGCACTCGGCCCCGTCGCCGCGCCCGCTTGAGCTTGCCCACACACCATTTGCATGGAAGTTCGCCGCCTTTCCCCGTACGCTTCCATTCATGGATGACAAAGCCGAAAAGATTGCCCTCTTCCGTTACGGACTGATTGCCCCGCTGGTGCTGGAAACGCTCCCGCGCGGCGAGTTGACGCGGCGCGCCCAGGAGATCACCGCACGCCTCTACGACATTCCCTGCTCCACACGCCGCCAAGTCTCGGTGGACACGCTCCTGGAGTGGACACTGCGCTATCGGCGCAACGGACTCGCCGCGCTCACCCCCAAGCCGCGCCAGGACCGCGGGCAGATGCGCGCCGTCACCGCCGAAACCGCCGCGCTCATCGAACGCCTCAAGCGCCAGAGCCCGTCTCGCACCGGCACCGCTTTACTCAATCATCTGGCCCTGGAAGCCAAGGGCCGCAACCAACCACCGGCCGACCTGTCGCCCTCCACCCTCTATCGCTTCCTGCGCGCCCGTGGACTCACCGAACGCCAACTGCTCCAGGACAAAGCCGCCGCCTCTTCTCACAAGAAGTACGAAGCTCAGTACGCCAATCAGATCTGGCAGTCCGACCTGATGTTCGGTCCCTGGGTGGAGCGGCCCGGCGGCGGTAAGCGGCAAGTGTTCCTCGAAGCCACGCTGGACGACGCCAGCCGGCTCATTCCGCACGGGCAGTTCTATCCCAACCAGGGCCTGGATGCGTTTCTGGACTGCTTGCGCCAAGCCGTTGCCGCGCGCGGTCTGCCCACCCGTCTGTACATGGACAACGCCAAGATCTATCGCTCGCCGGGGGTGCCCTCTGGGCCCGGCGCGCATCGCTGCCTCCATCGGTATTCTCATCGTGCATACCCCGCCGTATCAGCCCGAAGGCCGCGGCAAGATCGAGCGATTCTTCCGCTCGGTGCGCGAGCAGTTCCTGGCTTCGCTCGACCCCAAAGTGCTGCTATCGCTGGAGCAGTTGAACGAGCGCTTTTGGCATTGGCTCGATACCGTCTATCATCGTCATGAGCACAGCGCGCTCCAGACCACGCCGCTGTTGCGCTGGCAACGGGATATCGAACAGGTCCGGCAACTGCCGCCCGCCACCGACCTGCGCCGCCTGTTCTTTCATCGCGTGGACCGCCTGGTGCGCCGCGACTCCACGTTCCTGTTGCACGGCCAGTTCTTTGAAGCTCCGCCGCATCTGGCTGGTCAACGCATCGAAGTTCGTTTCGATCCGCTCGACCAGGCTCACGTGGAGATCTATCACGGCGGCCAACTGGCCGGGGCGGCGCGTCTGGTGGACGCGGTCGTCAACGGGAGGACGTACCGCTAATGTGGGAATCCTTCTTCGGCTTCAAGAAGACGCCGTTCTCCGACAGCCCGGATACCAAGCAGTTGTTCTCCTCCGCCGCCTGGCAACAGGTGAACGCGCGCCTGGAGTTTCTCGCGCAGCATCACGGCGTGGGGTTGCTCACCGGCGAAGTCGGCGCGGGCAAGTCCACGGCCGCGCGGGTCTTCACGGCGGCGCTCAACCCCAACCTCTATAAGATCCTCTACATCCACTTCTCTTCCGGCACCGCGCTCGACCTGTTGCGCCAGATCGCCTTGACCCTGGATCTGCAACCGGCCCACTTTCGCGGCGACCTGGTGCGGCAGATCGCCGACGCCGTCGTGCGGCTCAACCAGAGCAAGAAGCAGCATCCGATTCTCATCTGCGATGAAGCACACCTGCTCCCGCATCCGGCGCTGGAGCAACTGCCGCTGCTGTTGAACTTCGACATGGATTCGTCGCGCTACCTCACGCTGCTGCTCATCGGCCAGCCGCTGTTGCGCCGCACGCTTTCCTTGCAACTGCACGAAGCACTGCGCCAGCGCATCGGCACGCACTATCACCTGGAGGGGCTCACGCGGGAGGAACTCGACGCCTATCTGACGCAGCAACTCAAGGCGGCTGGGGTGACGCAGCCCTTGTTCGAGGACACCGCCCGGCAGGGTCTGTATCAAGCCACCAAGGGCATTCCGCGCAAAGTCAACAAACTCGCCGTGACCGCGCTGCGCCTGGCGGCGGAACGTAAGGCGCCCATCGTGGACGACGCGCTCTTGCTGGACGCCACCAGCGAAGCGTTCCTTTGATCTGACCAGTCCGCCGCAAGGAATCGCGGCATCAATCTTCCGCGAGGGGTCGCGCCCGAGCGGATGCCCAAGGCCGATGCGACGGGGCTGGCTCCGGAGAAATCGGCTTACCTGAACCCCCGGCCCTTCACTGGCGCCGGGGGTTCTTCGTTGCTGGCCGCGGTGCGGCGGCATGCCCATTTCTATGGTGGAGCCTCGGAGCGGAGGCCTTGGGCAATCCAACGCGATGACCGCCCGAAGGGCGCTCCAAATTCTCCGGCTAGTAGGTGGCGCGCAGCGTGGACGGGCCAGAAGTTGAGAAACTCGCCGGGGAACAGTTTGAGAATTTCAGGGGGAAAGATCGTGACCCGTTACAGGATGGGAGGTTCGCGCTGCCTATCAGAAGGCTTTCGAGCGATTGCTCCGGGATCTCAAAGCCACAGGTCGCGTATCAAAAGCATAGCCGCCACGCCACCTGCGGCTTTACGCCGGCTGGAAAAGCGTATAAAAACGTCCTTTATCATACGGTGTAAAGAAAAGGCGAAGGTGGCGCTTGGTTGGGTAGCGAAGGCCGGAATTCCGGTTAAGCCGTTCCGAGGTTCGGGAACGCTTAAGTCTTTTATTGGCAATTATTGCCAATCCTGCTAGTGTG
>JADGNS010000784.1 GCA_017883355.1 Candidatus Solibacter sp. | reverse complement strand
GGACCGTCGGATGGCGAGAAGGCGATGGCCCCTGCCTGGCTCTGGCTCTTGCCCTGGTCCGCCAGGGCGCCTCGCGAATTGAACCAGTCGCCGATGGGGATGGAGGGCGACATCTGCTGCCCGTTGGCCTCATGGATGGGTGGCATCAGCGACCAGCGCAGCCCCGCCGTGATGGTGAGCTTGCGCGATGCCTTCCAGGTGTCCTGCAGGTACATCTCGTATTCCGTGTTGGCGTAGTCGCGGTGCACGGCGTTGCCCTCGCCGATGGCGGTGCCGCTAGCCAGGTAGTTGTACTGCGCGTTGCCCTGCGTGATGAGCCCCATCACATCCGTCGCCGCGTAGCGGAACAGCGTGTACCCGCCCGTCGACATGTCGGTGAACGGCGCGGTCAGCTCGGCGCCGCTGGAGGTGAGCCAGCTTCCGTTGGCCGAGGCGCTGGAAAACGAGTTCGAGAAATTGACCTGCCTGTTTTGTGACGCGCGGACCACGCCGCCCGCCTGGATGGTGTGGGCTCCCCTGGTCCAGTTGAGGTCGTCGGCGAAGGTGTGCACCGGGATGATGGAGGTGGAGTTGCGGCTGGTGGGAACGGTGGGGTCCACGCCGCGGAACGTGACCATCGCGAAGGTTTGCAGGCCCGTGGAATCGGACCCCTGGCGGGTCAGGCCGTAGCGGAACGTGTTCACCAGGGAAGCGCTCAGCAGGTCCGTAAGGCCCACGGCGAAACCCTTGTTGTTGCGCAGCGTTACGCTGGCCGGCGCCTGGCCGGGCAACTGCGGCATGCCGCTCTCGTGGTCGTTCTGCAGGTTGCCGCGGAGAAACACCGTGTGCTTGTTGGACGAATCGATGCTGTAGTCGAGACGGGTGATGTAGGTGTTCCAGCGCACGGGCGTGGACGCATTGAAGCGGTAGCCCACCAGGTTCATGTTGTCGCCCACGGTGAAATCGTTGGGTGTCGGATAGCTCTGGAAGATCTTGAGCGCCGCCTGGTTGACGCCGCGCGGATCGAGCTTGAGGGCCAGGTCGCTCGGCAACAGGGTGGCGAGCGAGCCATCCTTCCGCTGGTAGTGCAGGATGCCCTGCCGCATGTCCATGGAGGGCACGTTGCGCACCGCCGAACCGTCTTTGGCGTCGCGCCGGCCTTCGAAGTTGCCGAAGAAGAACAGGCGGTTCTTCTTGATGGGACCGCCGAAGGACGCGCCGAAGATGTTGCGAATCAGCTTCTGGCGAGGCACCCCGGAACTGTTATTGAAGAAGCTGTTGGCCGAGGTGAGGGTATTGCGATGGTATTCGTAGAGCGACCCGTGCTTCTCGTTGGTGCCGCCCTTGGTGATCATGACCACCTGCGCGCCCGAGCTGCGGCCGCTGTCGGCGTTGGCGTTGAGGGTGGTGACGCGGAACTCCTGCACGGCGTCGGGCGTCATGCGCAGCACGCTGGTGAAGGCATCGCGGTTCATCTGGTCGTTGACGTCCACGCCGTCGAGCGTGACGTTGGCCTGGTCGCTCTTGCCGCCGTTGACGGCGCCGTCGCGATCGTCGCCCGACCCGCCGCCGGTGTAGACCACGCCCGGTTGCAGCGAAAGCAGTCCGACGATGCTGCGGCCGTTGAGCGGCAGCGCCAGAATCGGCGCGGTAGTGATGGCGTTGCCGATGGAGGCGTCGGTGGTGTTCACCTGTGCCGCTTCGGCGCTCACCGCCACGCTTTCGGAAACCGCTCCCACTTCCATTTTGAGGTCCAACGTGCGCGGCACGTTGACCTGCAGGAGGACGTCGTTCACCACGGCTTCGGAAAAGCCCGCGGCCTTGACGCTGGTCCTAAAGGTGCCCGGCGGCACTTGCGGAAACGCGTAGCGGCCCGCCTGGTCCGTCTTGGTTTCCCGGCTGAGGCCTTGCGCGGCGTTTTCGATTTTGACGGTGGCGCCCGGAATGACGCCGCCCGACGGATCGGTGACAATGCCCGAGAGGGACGATACGGCCTGCCCCCAGGCAGCTCCGGCCAACAACAGGCAGAGCGCCAGATAAAAGAATCTTATGGTCTTCATAAGTGAAACCGACACCTTTTCCTTTAGGAGTTTAGGGTAGTTTAGCCCCTTGCGGAGGAGGGTGTCAATCGGATAAAAAGCAGGGGGACGAGGGGGTCCACCCAATAAGCGTTAACTTAAGGATTGACTTCGATTGTGAGGTGCTCCTATGCTGGAGCATGCCAACACTGGACGAGAGCCTTGGTTCTGAGAATTGGCCCATTCTTTGTACGTTCCTGCCGAAGGGGTGGGAAGAAATGGCGCGGCGCACGGGCGCTCTGCGGCGGGCTCGCGATATTCCGGATGCCGAATCCTTGCTACGACTGCTACTGATGCATGTGGTTAATGGGTACTCGCTCGCTGAAACAGCCGCCCGCGCCGGTCAACTCGGAATGAAACTGAGCGCCGTAGCGCTATTCAAGCGATTGCGGGCATCTGAGGAGTGGCTTCGCTGGCTCGCCGAGCAACAACGCGGCAGGCAATCTGTTCCTGTCGAGAGCCAAGGCCGGCCGGTGCGGCTTGTGGATGCCACGACGGTATCGGAACCCGGCAGTACCGGAACTGATTGGCGAGTCCACTACGTCGTTAACTTAGCGAATCTGCAATGCGACTTCTTCGAATTGACGGACGTAAAGGGCGGCGAAACGCTGCGGCGGATTCCGATCAGACCCGGAGACATCATGCTGGGTGACCGGATCTACGCCACGCCATTCGGAGTGGCACATGTGAAGACGGCCCAAGCCGATATCTTAGTTCGATTGAATCGTCAATCGCTTCCCGTTTTTGATGCACAAGGCAACCAATTGGACGTGCTCCGGCTGTTTCGCAAACTGGAAGTGGGACAGATACAGCAATGGAGCGCGCAAGTGAGAAACCCCAGCGGCGGTTGGATAACCGGGCGACTGATAGCTCTCAAACGAAGCGCGGAGGCCACGCGACTGGCACGTCGCCGACTGGAGATCAACGCCAGCAAAAAGCAAAAGACGCTGAGTCGAGAGTCTTGGGAAGCGGCCCAATATTTTTTCGTTTGGACGACCCTGGCGGCAAAGTTCGATGCGCCAGGGGTGCTCGAACTCTATCGACTCCGATGGCAGGTCGAACTGGCTTTCAAACGGATGAAATCTATCATGGGTCTGGGACACCTGCCGAAAAAGGACCCCGCGAGTGCGCGCGCATGGCTGCATGGCAAAATCTTCGCCAGCCTGTTGGTCGAACGCATGGTGGAAGCGGCCGACAAATTTTCCCCCTGGGGATACCGATTGGACAGTGCGGCGCAGTCGATGGAGGGAGATTGAATTCATGTTTCACGAAATCGGCATGGCAATTTCACCGCTTCACAGTCTGTCCGAAATCTTCGGCGACTGGGATGAAATCAAGGAGCAATTGGCGGAACCCACCCGGAAGCGGTCGCGATATGCCTTTTCTTAAGTTAACGCTTATTGGGGTCCGCCCCACCATCGTTCATGACCTGCACGCTCTGCGCCCTCCCCTCGGGCGAATCCGCCTTCTGTTGCGCCGGCTGCCAGAACGTCTACGCCATCCTGCTGGAAAGCGGAGTCGTTGCCAGCGGCCAGAACTTCCGCGATACCGATCTCTTCCAA
>JADGNS010000783.1 GCA_017883355.1 Candidatus Solibacter sp. | reverse complement strand
CGCGCGGTGATCGTGCCGACGACGGTGGATGCCGAGGTCGCCAAAGCCCAGAAGCCATACGAAGGCACGCCGTGCGAGATCTTTATCGAGCAGATGGAACCAGAGCGGTTATTCTCTTTCCGGTGGCATCCCTATGCGGTTGAGCGCGGGGTTGACTATTCCGCCGAGCCGACGACGCTCGTGGCTTTCGAACTCGAAGAGGTAGCGGACGGCATCCTGCTGACCGTAACCGAGTCCGGCTTCGATCAAATTCCGCTAGCGCGCCGGGCGAAGGCCTTCACGGCGAACGAGGGAGGCTGGGGCATGGTGGTGAAACTGGTCGAGCAGTACGTCTGCCATGCGCAATAGCTCGAATGTCATGCCGGAGCCGAAGGGCTCCGCGCACCTTTTCGCTGCCCTGGGTGATGAAACTCGCTTACGCCTCGTCTCCCGCCTGAGTGATGACGGACCGCTCTCGATCACCAGGCTCACCCAGGGCTCCAACATCACTCGCCAGGCAATCACCAAACACCTGCGGGTGATGGAGGGGGCGGGCTTGGTACGCAGCACGCGAGACGGGCGCGAGTGCGTTTGGCAATTGGATCAACGGCGCCTGGAAGACGCCCGCCGCTACCTCGACATGATCTCGAAGCAGTGGGACGACGCGCTCCTCCGGCTCCGCGAGTTCGTCGAGCAAAGACAGGGCGAACGCTGAGCCCATCGACACTCACTTCTTGGAGTGTGCGACCAGGGTCTGTGGATCCAACAGGTGTTGCGGTCTAAACGCTTTTTTCGACCATTTGAACCCGGCGTCGAACTCCACCCCGACAAAATACCCAATCTCCCGGTAGACGCAGTACCGCGCGTAGCCCTGGAAAGCCTGTTTGCATCGATCCCAGCGAATTTCCACACCCAGCGGAATAGGCTCCTCCACTTGCAGGCAGGCCCCAGAGGGGCAAATATCCTCCAGGATTGCCGTAGTTCCCCGCTGGTGGCCGGAACGGTCCCTCCAGCGAACCTCCACCATGTCCGCGCACAACATCCGAACTTCCGATCTCCTGTCGTCCATACTTGACTTATCGGCGGATGGGGCAGCGGGCTTTACACTCCCGGGATTAGAAACCGTACTATTTCCCGCTAGTTGGCCGCGTGACATAATCGGAGAATGACGGCATGAGAACCCTCATCGTACTCGTGGCTGCCACCATCGCACTGGCTGGGTGCGGACACAGGAAGCGCGCCCGCGTGACGCCGCCCCGAACCCCACGCAATCCGGTGGCGGTCCAACCGGGCCACACCGAAGAGGGGATCGCCAGTTGGTACGGGCACCCGTATCACGGCCGCGTTGCCGCCAATGGCGAGATCTACGACATGGAGAAAATGACGGCCGCGCATCGCACGCTGCCGTTCGACACCTGGGTAAGGGTCTACGACCTCGACAACAGCCGGACCACCGAGGTGCGCATCACCGATCGCGGTCCGTTCGTGGGCGGACGGATCATCGATGTTTCGCACGCCGCGGCGCGCGAACTGGAACTGATCGGCCCCGGGGTGGCGCGCGTGCGCATCGAAGTGATCCGCAGCCCAGCGAACGCCGCCCAGGGGCTTTTCGCGGTGCAGGTGGGCGCCTTCCGCGACCGCGCCAACGCCGAGCGGCTGCGCGACCGGATGGAGGCGCGCTACGGCTCGGCGAGGCTGCTGGAGCGCGCCGAGAATCCCTCGGTGTGGCGGGTGCTGGTGGGTGCGGAGACGACGGAGGACGGGGCAAACCGGCTGGCCGAACGCATCCGGCAAGATTCTGTTGAGAAAACGCCCGCCTTCGTTGTACGAATTGACTCAGTGACATAGAACGACATGCTCCAGACCCCTACGGGGCTGGCTCACGGTTTGGTGGGCCAATCCCAGCAGATCGCGTCGATCCGCCGGCTGATTGAGAAGGCCTCCGCTAACCGGCTTCCAGTCTTGCTGTTAGGGGAGAGCGGTACGGGCAAAGAGGTGGTGGCCCGCGCCATCCACGACGCCAATCCGCGAGGCCAGTTTGTGCCCATCGACTGCGGTTCGCTGGTGGGCACCCTCATGGAAAGCGAACTTTTCGGCCATGTGAAGGGCTCTTTCAGCGGGGCCGCCGGCGACAAGCGGGGGCTGGTGGAGTTGGCCGACGGCGGCACGGCCTTGTTCGACGAGATTGGCGACCTGCCGCTCGAAATGCAGGTCAAGTTGCTGCGCCTGATCCAGGAGCGCGAATTCCGCGCCGTAGGCTCGCTGCAATGGCGTAAGGTGGACCTGCGGATCATCGCCGCAACGCACCGCGACCTCGGCGCCGAGGTGGCCGCGGGACGTTTCCGGCTGGACCTGTATTACCGCCTCAACGTCTTCTCGCTTCGACTCCCTCCCCTGCGCCACCGCAAGGAGGACATTCCCCTGCTGGTGGATCACTTTCTGAGCGCCGGGAACACGTCCGGCCTGAGCGGGATCGAGCCCAGCCAGGAACTGTTCGAGACCCTCCACGCCTACGACTGGCCGGGAAACGTTCGCGAGTTGAAGCACTGTATCGACCGCCTGAACGCACTCCATTCCGAGGGCGCGCTGCAGATGTCCGACCTTCCCTCCGCGCTCCAGTATCACTGCGCCATGTCCGGCCTGGAAAGGCTGTCCGGCGCGGTCGCGCTCTCCAATCCGCCGACCGGCAGCCTGCCCGATTTTGCCATGGCGCCGAAATCCCCGGTGATTTCCCTCCCCGAAAGCGAGCGCCAGACCATCGCCCGCGCGCTGGCCGCGACCCACGGAGAGCGCGGCAAGGCGGCACGCCTGCTCCGTATCGGCCGCACCACACTCTACCGGAAGATGAAACAATACGGTATCGAGTAGACCGTTTGCCTAATTCGTACAACATCGCGCTGGACGCGACCTACAGCATCGGCGACGTGCTCTCCGGTGTGGGGCTTTACTCGCACGAGATCCTGATGGGTCTGGCCGCCGACCACCCCGACGTACGGTTCGATTTCTGTTACCGGCCGCATCGCTATCTCCGCGCCCGGCGCGCGATTCTGCCACCCAATGCCCGGCGGCGTGTGTTGGCCGAACCGCTTGGGCCGCGCGGCGCCGATCTTTTCCACGGGCTGAACCAACGCCTGCCGCGCTTTCCGATGCGCCGCGCCATCGCCACCTTCCATGACCTCTTCGTGATGACAGGCGTTTACTCCACGCCCGAATTCCGCGCGCGCTTTACCGCCCAGGCGCGCGACGCTGCCGAGCGTGCCGATGCCGTGATTGCGGTTTCGGAGTTTACCCGGATGCAAGTGATTTCCCTATTGGGCGTGGATCCGGCGAGGGTCCATGTGGTGCATCACGGTATTCGGGAACTCGCCGCGCAAGACACCCCTTCGCCAACCCGCGAGAAGGTGATTCTGAACGTCGGCGCAATCCAGAAGCGCAAGAATATCGCCCGCCTGGTGGAAGCCTTCGAGACGCTGGCTCCACCGTGGCAACTGGTGCTCGCCGGCTCCCACGGCTACGGCGCCCGGGAGATTCTGGCGCGCATCGAAAGGAGCCCCGCGCGCGACCGCATACGGGTGACCGGGTATGTCACCCCGGAAGAGTTGGCCGGATGGTACGCGCGAGCCGCGGTTTTCGCCTTCCCCTC
>JADGNS010000782.1 GCA_017883355.1 Candidatus Solibacter sp. | reverse complement strand
CGCTTTTCTTGCGCAGGACGTTGCCGTCGACTACGCCTTCGATCAGGGCGCCCACGGCGGTCTTTTCGGTGATCCGGGTGGAGACTTTGACGGCCACCTGAAGTGCCGGGAGCAGCTCGCGCTCCACTTCCAGTACGGAACTCGCGCCGAACAGCGGAAAGCCCTGCGTGGCGCCGAACGAGATGGAACTCTCCGCGCCGTAGAGGCGGCAGTGTGTGAACTCGATATGATTCCGGCTGTCTTCGCCGGAGAATCTCAACAACCGGGCATCGGCCGACTGGGGCAGAAGAAAGTCATGGCCCCCGAGATTGGTGTGGGCATATTCAATGGAGGTGACGGATGCGAGGATGGGCAGTACCGGCGGAATCTCCTCGGCTTCCATGGCGATGCGCACAATGTCGAAGGTTGCCGGGTCGGCCCAGAAGGATCCCTTCATGCCCACCTTGCCGCTGCCCTCCGGGAGATTGATGGTGTTCCCGCTGATGCTCACCGGCACGCGGTAATCGTAGCGCGCCAGGCGGCGGCCGCGCAGCGGTTCTTCCCCTTTGTACTCGTAGGAGAGACCGTGCTCGCTCGCGACGTCGCTCAGGAACAGCGCGAAGTAGCCGTTGCCGATGGTCCCGCCGGCGGCGAAGGCGCTTGGGTGTTCTTCGCCAAAACGGCGTTCGCCGGGTGACGCGTAGAACTCGCGGTGGTCGCCGTAGAGCACTTCCAGGCGGATGGTGTCCAGCGGCCGCAACTTGCCGCCCGCGGGTTGGTAATCGCGCCGCACGGTTTCCAGGCAACTGCAGTTGGGCAGGCGGGCAAGCTCCTCCCGCATGTGCGCCTTAACGCGCGCCAATAGCAGCGTGCCCGGCGGCAGACCCTGCGCGGCCGCCGCCAGCACGAGTCCAAGACCCGCAACCACGATCCGGAGGGTATTTCTCACGGCAATGCCACCACCCATGATAATGCGTCGTAGGTCAGCCAATCCTGGGATTCCCTGCCCCACACGGCGTCAGTTCGACATTGACCGTTCTTGGTATTTTCTCTATACTGCTGGGGGCACCATGGGTTCCTATACCATCAAACAGGGCGACCACCTCGCTAAAGTGGCCAAGCAGTTCGGGTTCCGGCACTACGAGACCATCTGGAACGCGGGCGAAAACGCCAAGCTGCGCGAGCAACGGCCCGACCCCAATGTGCTCTTTCCCGGCGACGTGCTGTTCATCCCGGAAAAGAAGGACCGGGACGAATTCCGTCCCACAACGAAACAACATCGGTTCCGGGTCAAGATTTCCAAGATCAAGCTGCGCATTGTGGTGCGCGATTTCGACAATCTGCCGCTGGCCAACACCGGCTGCCGGCTGGAGATCGAGGGGGAGGTGTACCCTCTCACGACCGACGGCAACGGCCGGATCGAGCAACTCATCCCGGAGTCCGCGGAGAACGGAGTGCTGGCGATTCCCGATCTCGAATACAAGATTCCGTTGCACCTCGGGCACCTGGACCCGGTGGAGATGGATTCGGGATGGAAGGCGCGCCTGATCAATCTGGGATACTACTGGGGCAGTATGGACGACGGGGAGGAGGAATTGCGCCTGGGTTGGTCGCTGGAAGAATTTCAATGCGATTACCACGTGACCATCACGGGCAAGCCGGATGGCGCCACGCGGGCGAAATTGAAAGAAGTTTACGGCAGTTAGCGGGCCGGGTATGGGCGGAGGAAGTGGATGGGCGAGCAGGACGAAGAAGGCACGATACTAGACTCGTCGGAAGAGGGCGTGGTCGCCAGCCATCCGGAACGGCGGCAGCAACCTTTCCTGGCCTCTACGGCGACGGAGAAAACCTTCAACGTACTGGGGCTCGATATCGTGCCGATCGCGTGCCTCCATCTGGGAGACATTCTGTTCGACTTCGATTCGTCGTTCGTGCGGCCGGAGGTTTCCAAGCTGCTGACCGGCCTCCCTGAGCTGCGCGAGAAGCGGAAGAACCCGCAAGGGCAGTTGCCCCCGGTCAACATCTTCGGCCATGCCGATCCGGTGGGCGACGAGGATTACAACAAGCACTTGAGCGGACGCAGGGCCAAGGCGGTTTACGGCGTGCTGCTGAACGACGCAAGCATCTGGGAGCAGCTCTTTAACCAGCCTTTCGGCGGGGACAACTGGCAGCAGAATTCTTCCGTCGCCGGCCTCCGCGAGACTCTGGGCCTGCCGCCGGGGACTGCACGTAAGGCGGTGTTCGCAGCTTACATGAAGACCTTGTGCCCGGTACCGCTGGCCAAGTCGGATTTCCTGGGCCAGGGGGCCGACGCGGGCGGCAAGGCCGATTTTCAAGGATGCAGCAAATTCAACCCACTGGTGCTGCTTTCCAAGGAGGACAACCAGAACCTGACCAAGACCGAGCGCAACGCGGCCAACCTGCTCAACCGGCGCGTAGTGATATACCTCTTCCGCCCCGGCACCAAGGTGACGACGTCGCTGTGGCCCTGTCCTACCGCGGCCGAATCCACGGCCGGCTGCCACAAGCGCCTGTTTCTGGATGCCAAGCAGCGCATGACGCCGGGGGACGAGCGCCGCGAGCACACCAAAGCTACCGACACGACCTTCGCCTGCCGGTTCTACGACCGCATCGGCGGCCCATCGCCGTGCGAGCGCGTGCTGAAGATCTACCGGGTCCGGCTGTTCGACACGCTGGCGAATCCGCTGCCGGCGGCGCCCTATTTCCTGACGGATG
This sequence comes from Candidatus Solibacter sp., assembly GCA_017883355.1. Lineage (GTDB taxonomy): Bacteria > Acidobacteriota > Terriglobia > Bryobacterales > Bryobacteraceae > Solibacter. The sequence goes on along the minus strand of JADGNS010000782.1, from coordinate 908 downwards.
GCAAGAGCAAGTTTCTGAATCGAGCGAAAGACGACGCTTTCCTTACGGTGCGCGATATCAAAGTGCCCGCCACGGTCACCATCAAGTGGAACCGCGCGAAGCCCGGGGAAACGCCGCTCTCTCCGCCGCCAAAAGAGACGGATAAATTTGAATTCACGCTGAAGGTGTTCATCGATATCGCCGAGGCCAACAAAGTGGATGCGGCCCTGGCGCGGCTGCATAACCTGGGGTACGATCTGGGGTCGAAGCAGGAAGACGACGTGCGCCTGTTCCAGTTGGATTACCAGGCGCGGTTCAGCTTGCCGCTGACCAACGGAGTCCTGGACGAGCCCACCATCGAGGCGTTGCGCCAGGTGAACGACGATTGCGATCCGAACCTGAAACCGCAGCCCAAGGGGAAGAAGAAATAGCATGGCGAACCCACCTACCAAGCCGGTCCCGCAAGCGCCCGCGGTGCCCCCCAACCTGGGTTCGTACATTTTAACGGTGCGGGACCCGGCGGGCAATCCCGTGCAAGCCGAGGTGACCATGTTCGTCCCGAAGTTGGAGGAGACGAAACATGTTCTAACCAACAAGGACGGCGTTGCGGTGATACCGGATCTTCCGCCGGGAGATGTCAAGGTTACGGTGCAGCCGGGCACGGAATTTGGTCCGCCACCGAAGTCCGGTACGGTGTTTAAGCCCGGAGGGAGGTCCGGCACGGTGACGATCGAGCCCGGTCCGGACCCTACCGACGACGACGTTGTGTTTACCAAGCCGGTGGCTTTTCTGCAAGTCCAGGTGCACAAGCCGGACGGCAAGACACCGCTGGCCAACGTGCCTGTGACCGGTCTGGTGGTTCCACCGAAAACGTTTACCAAGAGCGACGGCCATACCGTTTTCTTCGAAGTCCTGCCGGGAGCGCACAA
>JADGNS010000781.1 GCA_017883355.1 Candidatus Solibacter sp. | reverse complement strand
CGAATGGAGAGACGACCGAAGACGCGAAGTTTGCAGTAGACTACGCGGACGCGGGGTGGGTACCGTCAACCAACGGGCATGCAAACCAATGGAGGGAAAGGAGCTGCCTCCCCAGGTAGGATTCGAACGGCTGGCTGGTTGCGCAAGCCCACGGAGATCATCGGCAAGGCGATGTACGTGTACCGGGTGAGCGCCGGACGATTTCCCTGAGTTCCCCTCAGAACTGGAAGTAGATGAACGGGACCGCCACCTCGGTCACGCCGATCAACTCGAGGCACAGCAGGAGGAGCGCCATGGCCGCTCCGTACACCCATGCCGGAGCCTTTACGAGCCGCTCGAACCAGGCAAATTTCTCTTCCAGAATGGCCAGTGCCAAGGTTCCCAGGATGAGATCGATCTGCCAGCGCTCCCACAGTAACGCGCCGCGCGGCCCCCAGAACATGCGCCCGATCACGGTCACGCTGTCGTGCAGGCTGGCGGCGCGGAAAAACACCCAGCCGATGGACACCAGTACGAACGTGATTACCCGCGGGATGCGCCGTCCCGCCGCGCGCTCGGAGCCGAGCAGCGCGCCGTGATACCCACCCCAGACGACGAACTTCCAGTTGGCGCCGTGCCAGAGCCCGCCGAGCAGCATGGTCGCCATCAGGTTCGCGTAGGTACGCAGTCGGCCTTTACGGTTGCCGCCGAGCGCAATGTAGAGGTAGTCGCGCAGCCACGAGGAGAGGGACATGTGCCAGCGGCGCCAGAAGTCGGTGATTCCCGCCGCGAGGTACGGACGGCGGAAATTCAACGGGAAGTGGAAGCCCATCAACAGCGCCATACCGATCGCCATATCGGTATAGCCGGAGAAGTCGAAGTAGATCTGGACGGCGAACGCCAATACGCCGCTCCACGCCGCCAACACCCCGGGGTGCGCCGCCAGGCTGCCGAAGTAGCGGTCGGCAATCAGCGCAAAGGGATCGGCCAGCGCCATCTTCTTGGTCAGTCCGAACAGCACCAACAATGCGCCGCGATTGAGTTCTTCGCCCGATGGCGCGCGCCACGCGTAGAGATCCTTGAAAAAGTCATGCGCGCGCACGATGGGCCCGGCGACCAGTTGCGGGAAGAAGGCGATGTAGAGCGCGTAGTCCACGACGTTGCGAATCGCCGCCTGTTGGCCGCGATACACGTCCACCACGTAGGAGATGCTCTGGAAGGTGTGGAAGCTGATGCCGAGCGGCAGCACGATGCCCAGGGCGAAGGCGCTCTCCGGCCGGCCCAGCATCGCGGCGGCATTGCCGGCCAGGAAATTATAGTACTTGAAGAAGCCGAGGAACGCGAGGTTGGCGGTAATACTGACGATTAGCAACAGCTTGCGGCGCCGCGCGTCGCCGGTGGAAGCGATCCAGCGGGCGGCCGTGTAGTCGATGGCGGTCAGGGTGAGCAGCAGCGGGGCGAAGCGCCAGTTCCAACTCATGTAGAACCAGTAGCTGGCCCCCAGCAGCAGGGGCTTGCGCCAGCTCCGCGGAGCGGTATAGAACAGGCCGAGGGTGACCAGCAAGAAGAGGAAGAACTGGGGCGTGTTGAACAGCATGGCTTAGCGGCCGAGCAGGCTCCCGATTTCCCGCGCCGCCATGCGCGAAAACTCCTGCGAACCGGGGTGATTCAAGTGCATGGGATCGCCGAAAAAGCGCGGCTGCTCCAGGGAGTCGAATGCGTGCTCGGGGAGGAGCCGCACCTGGGGGTTCGATGCCGCCAGTTCGCGCGCGACCGCGGTCTTGCGCGCCACCAGAATCGGCCGCACTACGGGACCGCGCGCAAGCCGCAGAAAGACGATCTTGGTCCGCGAGCCGCGATAGTGCTCGACGATGCGGCCGTACCACTGGCGCAGGTACTTGCCTCTCTGGCCGGTCTGTTCGATGGTCCCGCGCATCAGCACTTCGGTGAGAATACGCTTTTGCGTTTCGGTGGAGCCTTCGGGGAAGTGGATGGCGCCGGTCTTCCAGTCGACGCTGAGGCCGGTCACGTCGTAGCTGCCCCATGCCTGGTTGTAGCGCCAGGCGGCCGAGTCGCGCCGCATGACTGCGATCTTCTTCATGCGGAACTTGTGATTCGCCAAAAAGTCCTGGACGTCCGCGCGATAGGCATAGCCTTTGAACAGCGCGGCACGGCCCGCTTCCCAGCGGGTGCGCCACTCCGGAAAGGAGGCGGCAAACGGAAATACGTCGGCCCAACCGAGGAAGGGGGTGACATAGCGGATGTCCATTTCGCGATTGGAGAGATCTTCGTAATCTTCGTCGTCGTATTCGTTGACGCCGATCAGGATGGCGGCGTAGCGGCGCGCGGTGGGATCGACTGCGCGAAGCATGTAGTACCACACCCGCGGGGTGGATCCCGGCATGGCGATGGTGGCGAAACGGTAGCCGGTCTGGGTTTCGATCTCATTGGCGGCCCGGGCCCGTAAGCCCATGCGCGAGTCGCCGATGGCGAGCACCTCGTGCGGGCCTGCCACCGGGCGCCGCTTCTCGTTGTCGAGGATGCTCTGCAGGAGCCCGGCCGACGAGTCGGGTTCGAGCAGGCGTGAGTACAGGCCGGTGCGGAACACTACCCCCTCCACCGCGACGAATGCGGCGGCGGCACACAGCAGACGGAGGAAGAACCCACGGATGGCCGGCAAAAGGCCATGGTAGCCTATTCCGCGGGAACTCTTATGCCCGAGTGACGCGCCCGAAGTTCTCGCGGGCGGTGAGACCAAAGCCATCGATATCGCCCGTCAGGTGAGCGACGCGGTCATGATCCCGCTCCGGCGGTACCTCGACTCGAACCGCGGCAATTTCTTTCTGAATCAGATCCGAACCGATTCCGGCAGCCGTGCAGACTGGGCACGCGCGATACATCTCGAAGTGACGCGCTGTTGTGGCGAGGCTGGGATGCTCTCTAGAGGTGATACCAAATGCGGTATCATCGTGATTGTGGCTGGCGACAAAACTCTTCGCAAGATGCGTAAGAATCGAATGGGCTGGCGCATCGAACAATTGCAGGCGATAGCGGAGGAAAATTTGGTTGAGTGGCGCAGACCCGGCCGAGGTGGCAGCCACGTGATTTTCAGCGCGCCCGGTGTGCGGGAGATCGTGTCGGTCCCAGCAAAGCGTCCCATTAAGCCGGTCTACATCAAGCAATTTCTGGCGCTGATCGACGCTGCGGGAGGTATCAGAACAAGATGAGAATCACTGCGAATCGAAGACTCGACGAGTACCAGTTCACGGTTCGGCCCTTGTCAAAGGAAGAGGGCGGCGGCTATCTGGTGGAGTATCCGGATATTCCCGGGTGCATGTCCGACGGCGAGACCATTGAAGAGGCGATCGCGAATGGGCGGGAAGCTCTCCGCGATTGTATGGAGGTGTTCAATGAGTCAGGCCGAAAGATACCAAAGCCCAGCATTAAAGCCGCTCAATGGCGTCAGCGGCTGCCCCGGACGCTCTACTCAAAGTTGACGAAACAGGCCGAAAACGAGGGCGTCAGCATCAATAGTCTGGTGACGGCGATCATCGCGGAGGCGATCGGAGCAAAGCAGGCGCGTTAAGTAAGAGCCGAAGGGAGGGGTCTGGAACCGCCTTCCGTAGCGGGCCCCTGGATAATGCCTCCC
>JADGNS010000052.1 GCA_017883355.1 Candidatus Solibacter sp. | reverse complement strand
CCAAAGAAGCTTTGCACCGAACCGCTCAATCGATCTTTGGTGCCACCAGCGCAGAAACCAAACCCTGGGCCACGGCGCGTTGTACTGAACTGGATGATGGAAAGTCGCAGGCCATCATCAGCGCACTCCGACCCCATATCGGCTCCAGCCCAGCGACGGAGTGCTGACCGTCGACATGATGAATCCCTTCAACTACCTCCTCGACCGTCCTTCCCCGACTGGCGGTTTCGCCGCCGGCGCCTACAACTACGTGTTCAGCGATGCCGTGCACCCCTCGCCCGCCCGGTGGGCCGGAAACGCGCGCTACGTGATGGTGCGGAAATACGGCCGCGGCGTGGAAGACTACGGGATCGAGAGTTACCACGTCGAAGGCATCCGGCGGATCTACCAGCCATTGTTGGACCAGCGGTTCCAGGTGTTGGAAGAGACCGGCCACTGGGTCTTGTACCGCAAGCGATAAAATCGCACCCCGCCCGCCGGGGTAACATCGGGACAGATGATCTATACATGCTACGAAATGGTCCGCGATTGCCGCGAAGGGCGGCCGGAGGGGTGGACGCATTTCATTTCCCATTACGTGCCGGTGATCCGCAAAGCGCTGGCCCACTACGCGCCGGAGAGGGCGGACGACCCGGCGCTGCTCGACCACGTTTTGGCAACGGTGCGCAAACCCGAATCTTTCCTTTTCCACTCCACGGCGCCACCCGAGGAACGCTGGTTCGTGGCGCACCTGCGCCAACTCATAGTGGCCGAACTGGCCGCGGGGGCCGCCGAAATCCCCATCGACCTGGAAACGCTGACAGCGGCGCTAGGGCCGCTGACTATGACCGAGAAGCAGGCCGCATGGTTCGAAACCATGCGCTATTCACCGGCACAGGCGGGGCCGATGCTGCGCGTTTCCCCCGGAACCGTGGAGAAGGTGCGCGATCGCGCGGCCGAACTGATCCGCGGCAAGGTGGATTCCTGGCGGCGTACGCTGCTGGCCGAAAATGGTCCGGCCCTGGGCCGCGAGGCGGCAGCGAGCGAGACGAAGGATTGCCTGCCCACCAAGGCGTTTCTGGACGTGGTGGACGGGCGCACCACATGGCGCGACCGCGAAATGATGGACCGGCACCTGCAAACCTGCTGGCACTGCGTGGACCACTTCTGCCGCATGTTGGAAGTAGTGCACCTGCTGCGCGACAGCCAGCCGCTCACCGAAGCCGAGAGCGAGCCGTTTTGTGCGTTGCTCGGCGTGGCGGCGCCCAAGCGCGCCGGCTGGAAGCGCTTCGTGGGCGGAGCCTGACGCGAAGGCGAGAAAGAATCGCCAGGACCGCGGGGTTGACAGACGAAAGCGTCTGTCCCACGTTGGCGCGCAAGCCGTGGGGCAGGCGCTTTCGCCTGCCAACCAATTTTTTCCCGCCCTCTTACGCAGCCGTAGCCGCATTTTCCGTGCTCACGCCGAACCACAGCAGCGCGGCGATGACGGCCAGCCCACCGGAGAGCAGCAGCGCGCCTTCCCAGCCGATGGATGCCGCCAGCACCGGTGTCAGCGCGGGTGAAATTAGTCCGCCGAGATTGCTGCCCATATTCATAACGCCGCCGGCGGCGCCGCTGTTCGGCCCCGCAATCACCGTCATGGTGGCCCAGAACGGCCCTTCCACACTGAGCACCAGCGCGGTGGCCAAAGCCAGGCAAGTCGCCGCGAGATAGGCGTTCGCCGCATGCGCGCCGATGGCGATGAAGAGTCCCGACCCGGCGAGTCCCGCGATCGGGATCGCCCGCCGGTCAAAAGCCACTCGGTCGAAGAGCCAGCCGCCCAGCGGAATCGACACGATGGAAATCAGCCACGGCAGGCTCCCGAACAACGCCCCGCGCAGTAAGTCGAAGTGCCGTACGTCCACCAGGTAGAGGTAAAACCAGAACACGAAGATATACCCGACGTAGCCCTGCAAAGTGTAGCTCACCGTCAGCAGCACGAAGCTTCGCGACCTCGGCAGACCGCGAAACCCACGCCGCGTCGGCGGCGACTGCCTGGCCACGGACGTGCGGCAGATGGCGAGCCAGGCCAGACCGACGGCCAGCGCGGGCACCGACGAGAAGAGCACCGCCGTGCGCCATCCCCAGCGCACCATGAGAAAGGTGATCAGCGGCGGCGCGATGGCGCTGCCGAGCCCGATGGCGGCCACCACCATTCCATTGGCGCGCCCGCGTTGTCCTGCCGGGATGGCCCGCGAGATGGCTTGCGCCGCCGCCGGAAAGGTGGGCGCCTCGGCGACGCCGAGCAGGCAGCGCATGGCCAGCAGTATCGCCACGCTGGTACCAGCCCCGACGATCCCCGCGGTCGCGGCCACCCAAGCGAGTGCCGCCCATGCCAGCACCTTGGGAGCGCCAAAACGATCGGCCAGCATGCCGCCGGGAATCTGGCAGAGCGCGTACCCCACCAGGAACGCGCTGAACACCTGTCCCATGGCCTGCTGCGAGAGCCCGAGTTCGCGCATCATGAACGTTCCCGCGACGGAGAGGTTGACGCGGCATAGGTAGCTCGCGGTCGCCGTGGTGGAAAGCAGGGCGACCATGCGCCAGGGATGCTTCACGGGCGCACCAGGCGTTTATGCATGAGGATTTCCGACGCGCCCTCGATGACGTAGTCCTTCAGTTCACCGGCCGCTATGTAGCCGCGACGCTCGTACAACTGCCGTGCACGAGTGTTGAAGGAGGAGACGCATAAGAAGATGTGGCGCGCTTCGGGAAAATACTGCTCCGCGTGGGCCAGGAGCGCCGAGCCAACGCCAGAGCCGCGCGCGTCTTCCGCGGTGGCAATGGAGGCGATGTAGGGGGAACCGGCGACTCCGCTCGGGTGCAGCAGGACAAAGCCGAGCGCTTGCCCCGCGCGCCGCGCCACGAGAACCACGTATTCGGCGCGCCGGCAGCGTGCCAGGCAATCCTCAAAACTCCGCCCGAGCGTCACCCACGGGTCCGTCGACGCCATGAGCCGCGCGCACCATTCCCGTTCCGATTCGGTGGCTGGTCCTATACTGAAGTCCGTCACAGTGTCTTCATCGCCCGCCGTTACTTACGGCGTCGCTTCCAATCGAACAGCACCACGCCGGCGGCCACCGATACATTCAGCGACGAAATCTTGCCCGCCAGGGGGATGCGCACCAGGACGTCGCAGTGCTTGCGCACCTGCTCGTGCAGTCCGGCGCCTTCGCCGCCCAGCACCAGGACGCTCCTGGATGCGTAGTCGATCTGGTCGTAGGCTTCGGTGCCGCGCTCATCCAGGCCGTAAATCCACATGCCGCGCTGCTTCAGGTCTTCCAGCGTCCGGTTGATATTGGTGACGCGTACCACCGGCAGATGCTCCAGGGCGCCTGCCGCCGCCTTGGCCACCACGTCGGTGATGCCCGCGGCGCGGCGCTCCGGAATGATGATGGCGCCGGCGCCGGCCGCGTGGGCCGTGCGGATCACCGCGCCCAGATTGTGCGGATCTTCCACGCCGTCGAGCACCACCAGCATCTCGCTGGACGCGACCGAATCGAGATCGGCGTACTTGCGCGCCGCGCCGAGAGCGATCACACCCTGGTGCGCCGCCGAGCTGGCCAGCCGGTCCAGCGACGAACGCGGTTCGAAGCGCACCGGGACGCCGGCGCGCCGCGCCAGGTCGATGATCTCCTGCAAGCGCGGGCCGCCGGCGCCCTGCGCGATCACGATGCGCTCGATCGGGTTGGCCGCGCGCAAAGCTTCGGCGACCGGATGGATGCCGCTGAGGAGAGCCATCGCGCTAGGCCTCGGGCAGGATCCCTAGCCCGTTGTTGAAGCGGTTGGTGAAGTTCGCCATGGCGGCGACGAGCGTGATCTCCACGATCTGTTCGTGGGTGAAATGCTGGAACATTTCCTCGCGCGACGTTTGCGCGCGGGCGGTGCGGGCCAGTTCGCGCGCATAGCGGATGGCGGCGCGTTCGGCCGGGTTGAATGCCTCGTCCTGCCAGTTCTCCAGTTGGCGTAACTCGTCTTCGGTGAGCCCCGCCTTGCGCCCGCCGGGGAGGTTGGCGGCAATGCAGAATGCGCACTGGTTGGCATAAGACGTGGCCAGGTACACCATTACCTTGATGCGGCGATCCACCGAACCGGGCCCCACCAGCGCGGCGTAGAATGGCACGAAGTTCTTCAGCGCTTCGGGGCGGTTGGCCATGGCGCGCAGGAACGGATTCGGCTGTTTGGCTTTGCTTTCGAGGCTGGCGAGGAATTCGTTCTCGGCGGGATCGACTCGTTTAATCGTGGTTGCCATAGGCACTAGTATAAATGCCGTGGATGAATTCCCGGTCGCCTTCCACGAAGTCCAGGTTGGCGAGCTCGAACTTGGGATGCCAGCGCAGGTCGTGAAAGATCAGGTTTCGCGGCTCGCCGGAGAACTGGCGAACGCGGAAGAAGATCAGCTCGATCTCGTCTTTCCCCGGATAGGTGAAGTAATAGCGGGTAATGAACTCGCCGGCGGCGCCAGAGATGCCCAGTTCCTCCTCCAGTTCGCGCGCCAGCGCCTGTTCCGGGCTCTCGCCGGGCTCCACTTTGCCGCCGGGGAACTCCCACTTCAACGGATGCGATTGCTGGGGCATGCGCTGTCCCACCAGGATCTTGTCCTCGCTCTGCAGAACCGCCGCTACCACCTGAACCATGTCAACTATTGGAGCATAGAGCTTAGGCTGCGCAGTTTAATGCTGGGCATGTACGCATATGTACGCTATAATATGTACATGGTTGTACCGATCACGCAATTTCGCAAGGATATTTTCTCCCTCGCAGAAGCGGCTCTAAAGGGAACCGTTGTCGAGTTCACACACAAAGGAGTGACGTTTAAGGTAATTCCCGACAAGGCATCCGACAAGCTTAGTAACCTTACGCCGCTCCAAGTTATCAACCCTCATTACAGCCTTGAATCCGCTGCCATCGAGTTACAGACAGAAATGGAAAAGGAATGGGAGGAAGATTGGCGGCAGCTATGACTACAGCGTATCTTGACACCAGTGTTGCTGTGTGGCTGGCTCAAGGCGATTTGTCCCGGATCACACGAACCGCCCTGGACTCCATCAGAAACTCCAACCTGTTGGTGTCTCCCATGGTCGCTCTCGAACTCGCATACCTGCATGAGATCAATCGGATTACGTTGACCTCCCAGGATGTGCTGCTCAAACTGAAGGCCGAGCTTGGTGTGGACGTGTGTGATTCATCGTTCCCGGCCCTCATCGCTATCGCTGTCAATGAGAAATGGACCCGAGACCCGTTCGACCGGATCATTGTCTCGCAAGCTAAGGCAAACGGACTTGCGCCGTTGATTTCGCCGGATGAAGCGATCCAGAAGAACTATATCAAGACCGTGTGGTAGTAGAGCAAAGAATGTATCCACCACGTCTGATCGAGCATTTTCAGAATCCGCGCAATGTAGGCGAGCTAGGGCCGCCGGCGATTACGGTGCAGGTTGCCAACCCGGCATGCGGCGACACGTTGCGCCTCTCGGTGCGGTTCGAAAACGGCCGCGCGGCGGAGGTGCGCTACAAGGTGCGCGGCTGCACGGCTTCGATCGCCGCCGGCAGTGCACTCACGGAGTGGATGGAGGGCAAGACGCGCGGCGAGTTGGCGGCTTTCGATGCGGCGCTAATCGACGATGCGGTGGGCGGCCTGCCCGCGGCGTCCCGGCACGCCGCCGTGCTTTGTGCCGATGGGGTGAAGGAAGTGCTGAAAGAACATCTTCCGCCGGCGGCGAACGCGGGATAAGCATTGAAGGTGCCTGGCCCCAGCATAGTAGAATCGAGTGTATGCGCCACACGCTAGCTCTGCTACTGATCGCAGCCGCCGTACCGATTTGGGCCGCCCAGCCAGTGCGCGCACGCCACGGCATGGTGGTCTCCCGCGAACGCCACGCCACCGCAATCGGGCTCGAAGTTCTGAAGAACGGCGGCAACGCCATTGACGCCGCGGCGGCCGTGGGACTGGCGCTGGCGGTGACGCACCCGAGCGCGGGCAACATCGGCGGCGGCGGCTTCATGCTGATCCGCCTGGCCGATGGGCGCACCACGTTCATCGACTTCCGCGAACGCGCTCCGCTCGGGGCCTCGCGCAACATGTACCTGGACGCCGCGGGCAAGGCCACGCAGGATTCCGTGACCGGTTACCGCGCGGTGGGCGTGCCCGGCACGGTGCGCGGCCTGGAGTACGCCATCAAGAAGTACGGCAAGAAGCCGTGGGCGGAACTGGTGCATCCGGCGGTGGACCTGGCGGCGAAGGGCTTTCCGGTGTCGTATGCGCTGGCCCAATCGCTGCGCGCCACGCGCGGTCTGAGCGGCTTCGCGGAATCCAATCGCATTTTCCTCAAGGGCGGGCAATTCTACGAGGCCGGCGAACTTCTGGTACAGCCCGAACTGGCGCGCACGCTGGAGCGCGTGGAGAAACTCGGCTCGAAGGATTTCTACGAGGGCGAGACTGCGCGCCTGCTCGCCAAGGACATGGCCGCGCACGGCGGACTCGTCACCGAAGCCGACATGAAGCAGTACACGGTGCACGAGCGCGCGCCGCTCACCGGCACGTATCACGGCTACACCATCGTGACCGCGCCGCCGCCGAGTTCGGGCGGGGTGGGCATTCTGCAAATGCTCGGCATGCTGGATACCACCGGGTACGAAAAGGGCGGCGCGGGATCGGCCAGCGTGGTCCACTATATGACGGAGGCGATGCGCCGCTACTTCGCGGACCGCTCCGAGCACCTGGGCGATCCCGATTTCGTCAAGCTTCCGATGACTTCGCTGCTCTCGCCAAAGTACATCGCCAGGCAGCGCGCGTCCATCGATGCGGAGCGCGCCACGCCGAGCAGCCAGATCAAGGCCACGGTGTTCGACGGGCATGAATCGATGGAGACCACGCACTATACGGTGGCGGATTCCGAAGGCAACGTGGTGGCGGTCACGTACACGTTGAACGGCGGCTTCGGCAGCAAGGTGACGGCCGCGGGACTGGGCTTCCTGCTGAACAACGAGATGGACGATTTCGCGCCCAAGCCGGGCGAAGCCAATATGTACGGCCTGATTCAGGGCGAGGCCAACGCCATCGCGCCCGGCAAGACGCCGCTCTCGTCGATGACGCCCACCATCGTGCTGAAGGATGGCAAACCGGTGCTCGCCGTGGGATCGCCCGGCGGGCCGACGATCATCAACACGGTGCTCGAAGTCATCGTCAACGTGCTGGATTTCGGCATGAACGTGCAGGACGCGGTCAACTGGCCGCGCTTCCACCATCAGTGGCTGCCGGATGTACTCTCCATGGAACCTGGCTTCTCTCCAGACACCGTGGCGCTGCTCGAAAAGCGCGGCTATGTTGTGAAGCGCGTCAACGCGCAGGGTGAAGCGGCGGCCATCCGCTGGAACAACGGATGGCTGGAAGGCGCGCCCGATCCCCGTACCGAGGGTACGGCGGAAGGACACTAGGCGATGAATCACGTACTGTCCACGCATCTGTTCGTCAATCACCGGCTGACGTCGGCGCTACTCGGCAAAATTCAGCAGGCCGGAATTCCCGCGGTAGAAATATTCTGCGCGCGCCAGCACCTGGATTATCGCGATAAGGCGCAGATCACGGAGCTCGGCCACTGGTTCCGCGAATCCGAGTTGAAGCTCCACTCGCTGCACTCGCCCATGTACAACGACGAGATCTGGGGCCGCTCCGGGCCGCACGCCGTGGTCACCATCACCGAACCAGTCAAAAGCGTGCGCCTGCACATGGTGGATGAGATCAAGCGCGCGCTGGAGATCTCCGAAACCATCCCGTTCCAGTACTTGATCCAGCACATCGGTGTCGGCGGCGAAGAGTTCGACATGCGCAAGTTCGATGCCGCCTGGAGCGCGCTCGAAGAGCTCAACCTGTTCGCCCGCGGGCGCGGCGTGGAGATCCTCCTGGAGAACATCCCCAACGAACTTTCCAGCGCGGAGAAACTGCTCACGTTCGAGGAACTGACCCACGTCGGCATGAACTACGTCTTCGATACCGGCCACGCCAACATGGGCGCGGGCGTGGAGCATGAATTCCAACTGATGAAGGCGCGCATACGCTCCACCCACGTGCACGACAACAACGGCAAGGACGACAACCACCTCTCCCCCATGCTTGCCGAAGGCGGCACCATCGATTGGAAGAAGACCATGGAACTGCTGCGCAGCCGCGAGGACCGCTATCCCCTGGCGCTGGAACTGAAGGACCGCGGCGACAACCCGCACCTCCTGGATACCGCCTGCCAGGTTTTCGACCGATTGGAAGAGCAGTAAGCGAGAAACGCTCGATCGCCATGATTCAACCAGACAGCTACGTACGGAGCCTGCTGAAACGCTCCCCCGGAGAACGCGTCACCGCCCGGGGATGGGTGAAGACCCGCCGCGACAGCAAGAACGTCCACTTCATCCAGCTCAACGACGGGTCTTCGCCCGTGGACCTGCAAATCGTTCTCGATGCGGGCGTGGTCTCCGAGGACACCATCGCCAGGATCACCACCGGCGCCTGCATCAGCGTGGAGGGCGAACTGGTGGCGTCCATGGGCAAGGGGCAGGCCGTGGAGTTGAAGGCGCTGGCGCTGACCATCCACGGCACCGCGGACGCGGAGCACTACCCGCTGCAAAAGAAGAAGCACACGCTGGAGACGCTGCGCGAGCTGGGACATCTACGCACGCGCTCCAACACCTTCGGCGCGGTCTTCCGGGTGCGCAACGCGCTCGCCGTGGCCATCCACAAATTCTTTCAGGATCGCGGCTTCCTGTACGTGCACACGCCGGTGATCTCGGCATCGGACGCCGAGGGCGCGGGCAGCATGTTCCAGGTGACTGCGCTCGATCTGGAGGCGCTCGGCAAGAGCGGCAAGGCGCCGGATTTCACGCAGGATTTCTTCGGCAAGCGCACCTACCTGACCGTGAGCGGACAGTTGGAAGCGGAGATTTTCGCCCACGCCTTCGCCAACGTCTACACCTTCGGCCCCACCTTCCGCGCGGAGAATTCGAACACCCCGCGCCATCTGGCCGAGTTCTACATGATCGAGCCGGAGATGGCCTTCTGCGACCTGAACGACAATCAGGACCTGGCCGAGGCATTCCTCAAAAGCCAGGTGGAGCAGGTGGTGAACGCGTGCGGCGCGGACCTGGACTTCCTGGCGAAATGGTACGACCCGGAATTGCGCAAGACGCTCGACGGCCTGATGAATGCCAGCTTCGAGCGCATCACGTATACCGAAGCCATCGCGCTGCTGGAGAAATCCGGCAAGACCTTCGAGTTTCCCACCGCGTGGGGCGTCGATATGCAGAGCGAGCATGAACGCTACCTGACCGAGGAAGTGTTCCACAAGCCGGTGATCGTGACCGATTATCCGAAGGACATCAAGGCGTTCTACATGCGCGGCAACGACGACGGCAGAACCGTGGCCGCCATGGACGTGCTGGCGCCGCGCATCGGCGAGATCATCGGCGGCAGCCAGCGCGAGGAGCGTCATGACGTGCTGTTAGAGCGCATCCGCGAGATGGCGGCTCACGGTCTGAAGGAAGAGGCCTACTGGTGGTACCTGGATTTGCGCCGCTTCGGCGGCGTACACCACGCGGGTTTCGGCATGGGCTTCGAGCGCATGCTGATGTATCTGACGGGGATGAAGAACATCCGCGACGTGATCCCGTTCCCGCGAACGCCGGGCAACGCGGAGTTTTGAGCGGGGTGGGGCTGCCCCGAGCGGCCCCCGTTCAACCCCGCAAAGTGCCATACAACCAACAATTTCAACATTTTAATAACAATCCGTAGTCTGCCTCCCCCAACCCTTTCTATACTCGGGTAAAGCGCACGAGTATCTGTAATCTTGGCTGTCTGAGGGAATCGCGTCACTCGGGAGGAGTCCGAACAACATGCACAAGCCGATTAAATACGCTGAAAAAGCTCTGACATACGCCGCCGGAGCGGCCTGGTTCGTATTCGATAAGTTCAATCAGATCGGCCAGAACCCGGGGTTCGTCCCGAAGTGGAGCGACAAACCGCTGCTGAAGAGCTGGGAAAAGACCAAGCCGCCGCTCGGCTGGCCGCGTGAGACCGATTCGCTGTGCCCGCGCTGCGTGCCGGAAATCCGCCAACAGATCCTGGATGGCAAGACGCCTCTCGAAGTTCTGTACACCGACAAACCGGGCGAGATCAAGGCCCAGGTGATCGAGCGCGACGGCAAAATCCTGATGGTGAAGGATTGCCCCATCCACGGCCACTTCGAAGACGTGATGGCCATCGATCCCGAGTTCTTCAAGCACCTGGAAGCGGTGTTCCCCGGCCGCGACATCCGCGCGCACAACGACGAGAAATTGCACCACCACGGCAGCAGCACCGTCACCCACGGACGCGGAAGCGTGCTTACCGTCGATCTGACCAACCGCTGCAACATGATGTGCGATCCCTGTTTTATGGACGCAAACCAGGTGGGGTTCGTCCACGAGTTGAGCTGGGAAGATATCAAGACGCTGCTGGACAACGCCGTCACCATCAAGCCGAAACGCCAGATGAGCGTGCAGTTCTCCGGCGGCGAACCGACCATCTCGCCCTACTTCCTGAAGGCGGTGGCGTACGCCCGCGAAGTGGGCTACACCAGCGTGCAGGCGGCCACCAATGGAATCGAATTCGCCAAGAGTCCCGAGTTCTGCCGCCAGGCGGCCGACGCCGGCCTGCGCTACGCCTACCTGCAATTCGACGGCATCGGCAACGCGGCCAACGAGCATCGCAAGGTGGGCAACCTCTTCGACGTGAAGCTGCGCGCCATCGAAAACCTCTATACCAACGGCGTGGACATTATCCCGGTCATCACCATCATCAACGGCATCAACAACGAGCAGGTGGGGCGCATCGTGCAGTTCGCCCTCGATAACCCGAAGCGCATTCCCTTCCTCTCGTTCCAGCCCGTGAGCTTCACCGGACGCGACGAAGCCGTGACCGACGAACGCCGCGCGGCGCAGCGCTACACGCTTTCTCATCTGGCGCACGATGTGAAGAACCAGACCGGTCTCGGCGTGCCGGCGCGCGACTGGTTCCCGATTTCCTTCATGTCCACGTTCAGCGATTGGAGCGATCTGACCCACGGTCCGCAAGCCGATTGGGGACAGTTGAGCTGCGGCTGCCATCCCAACTGCGGCACCGGCATGGCCGTGATGGTGGACAAGGAAACCAAGGAAAGAGTTCCCGTGACGGCGTTCCTCAACGCCGACCGTTGGGCCAAGGACGTGGCACGCATCAACGATGCCGCGCGCGGCAAGTGGCTGAGCGTGGTCGGCATGACCCTGGCACTGGCCCGCAATTACGACCCCTTCCAGACGCCCACGCACTTCAAACTCAGCGACATGCTGAAGAAGCTCGACAAGACCTTCGGCGCCACCGGCAAGAACTACGGGAAGGTGGGCAAAGACCGCACGATGGACGACATCGAAAAGCGGCGCAAGGATCGCTGGAACTTCCTGTTCATCGCGGGGATGTGGTTCCAGGATCTGTTCAACTACGATTTCCGCCG
>JADGNS010000780.1 GCA_017883355.1 Candidatus Solibacter sp. | reverse complement strand
ACGTGCGGAATGGCGCGAAGCAAGATAAACTCACACCTATGACGTCACGCCGAACGCCCCTGTTCGTGGTTGTAGCGGTCTTGTCCGCCTGCCTGCTGCCCGCACAACCGGCTCCGAAAATCACCTCTCCCAAGGAAGCGCTTGGGTTCAATATCGGCGACGATTACCAGGTCGCCAACTACACCCAGTTGGAGACCTACTGGAAAAAGCTGGCGGCCGAAAGCCCGCGCATGAGGCTGGAGAGCATCGGCAAGACGGAAGAGGGCCGCGACCAGTGGATGGCCGTCCTCACCTCGCCCGACAACATGAAGAAGCTCGCCCGTTACAAGGAAATCGCCGGCAAACTGGCGCACGCCGAGGGCGTTAGCGAGCAGGAGGCGCGCGCTCTCGCCAAGGAAGGCAAGGCCGTCGTGTGGATCGATGGCGGACTGCATGCGTCGGAAACCGTGGGCTCGCAGCAACTCATGGAGTGGGTCTACCAGATGGTGAGCCGCACCGATGAAGAGACCATGCGATTCCTCAACGACGTCATCGTGCTCAACGTGCAGGCCAACCCCGACGGCCAGGAACTGGTGGCCAACTGGTACATGCGCGAGAAGGACCCGCTGAAGCGCACCATGGGCGGCCTGCCCCGCCTGTACGCCAAGTACGTGGGCCACGACGACAATCGCGATTTCTACATGTCCAACATGAAGGAATCCACCAACATGAACCGCCAGTTGTTCCTGGAGTGGTTTCCGCAGATCATGTACAACCACCATCAGACCGGCCCGGCCGGCGCCGTGGTTTTCATCCCGCCCTTCCGCGATCCGTTCAACTACAACTTCGATCCGCTGGTGCCGCTGGGTATCGAAATGGTGGGCACCGCGATGCATAGCCGCCTGGTGGCCGAGGGTAAGGGCGGCAGCGCCATGCGCACCGGCGCCAATTACTCCACCTGGTGGAATGGCGGCCTGCGCACCGTCACCTATTTCCACAACATGATCGGCATCCTCACCGAGATCATCGGCAATCCCACGCCGATGCGCATTCCGGTGATCGCCGATAAGCAGCTTCCGCAGGGCGATTGGCCGATGCCCGTGGTGCCGCAGGAATGGCATTACCGGCAGTCGATTGAATATGAGATGACGCAGAACCGCGCCATCGTGGACCTGGCCTCGCGCTATCGCGAAACCTGGCTGTTCAACATCTGGCGGATGGGAAAGAACTCCATCGAGAAAGGTACCCGCGACAATTGGACCGTGACGCCCAAGCGGATCGCGGCACTGGAGGCGGCCGCTGCATCGGCTGCCCCCGCGACCGCCGGCGCCGGACGCGGCGGGCGTGGTGGGCGGGGCGGCGCAGCAGCCATGGCTCCGGCGGGCGGCGACGTCCCGGCTGGCGGCGGCACCTTCGGCGGCGCCGCGCGCGCGATTCCCGCGGAGTTGTACGACACCATCCTGCACGATCCTAAACTGCGCGATCCGCGCGGCTACATCATTCCTTCGGAGCAGGCCGACTTTGCTACCGCCACCGAGTTCGTCAACGCGCTGCTGAAGAACGGCATCACCGTGTGGCAGGCGCGAACCGCCTTCCCGGTGGCCGGCAAGAGCTATCCCGCCGGCTCGTATGTGGTCAAGACCGATCAGGCTTTCCGCCCGCACGTGATGGACATGTTCGAACCGCAGGACCATCCCAACGATTTCGCTTATCCGGGCGGCCCGCCGAAGCGTCCCTACGACATCACGGGCTGGACGCTCGCCATGCAGATGGGCGTCCAGTACGATCGCGTGATGGAGGGCTTCGACGGCCCCTTCACGAAAATTAACGGACTGCTGCCGCCGCCGGCCAGGAGCGTGGTGGGACCATCCAACCCCGCCGGCTACCTGATCAGCCACCGCATCAACAATTCGTTCGTCCTCATCAACCGGCTGATGAAGGCCCACGCCGAAGTGTACTGGCTGAAGAGCATCGGCGCGGCGGATGGCGAAGACCTCGGCACCGGCGCTATCTGGGTTCCGGCCTCGCCCGCCGCCCGCCCCGTGCTCGAAAAGAGCGCCAGGGATCTCGGCGTGACCGTCCACGCGGTGGCCCAGGCGCCCACCGGCGATGCCATGAAGCTCAAGCCCATCCGCATCGGCCTCTACGATCAGTATGGCGGCTCCATGCCTTCCGGTTGGACGCGCTGGCTTTTTGAGCAGTACGAGTTCCCCTTCGAAGTGGTTTACCCGGCAGCCCTCGACGCCGGCGATCTCAAAAACAAGTTCGACGTCATCGTCTTCACCGATGGCGCGATCCGGCGCGGCGCCGCGGGCGGACGCGGTGGTGGCGGCGGGGGTGGCGGTTTCGGCGCGCCCGATCCGGCTACCATCCCAGCCGAGTACCAGAGCATGGTGGGCCGTATCTCCGACGACAAGACCATGCCTCAGTTGAAGAAGTTCGTCGAGAGCGGCGGCAGCATCGTAACCATCGGCAGTTCCACCAGCATCGCCGAAGTCTTCGGCATCCCGGTGAAAAATCACCTGGTGGAAAAAGGTCCCGACGGCAAGGACCGCGCGCTGCCGGGCGAGAAATTTTACATCCCGGGTTCGCTGCTCAAGGCCCACCTGGACAACACCAATCCGCTGGCCTACGGCATGCCCGGCGAGGTGGACGTGTTCTACGACAACAGCCCCATATTCCGCATGGAACCAACGGCGGCCATGAAGAAGACCAACGCCGTCGGCTGGTTCAGCGGCGCGGAACCGCTGGACAGCGGCTGGGCATGGGGCCAGCAATACCTCGAGGGCGGCACTGTCTTTGCCGAGGCGACCGTGGGCGAAGGCAAGGTGTTCCTGCTCGGTCCGGAAGTCAATTTCCGCGACCAGCCGCACGGCACCTTCAAGCTGCTCTTCAACGGCCTGTACTCAGGCTCCGCGAAGGCAGCCGCGTTGAAGTAGAGGAGTTTTCGCGAGAGGCGGGGGCCTTCGGAACGGGGTGCCTCAATGAATGATTTCACCAAGCTGATTGCCCGGCTGCAAAAGCACTACGGAGCGCCCGAGCTGCCGCCGGCGCGCGGAGCGTTTGAATTGGTGCTTTGGGAGAATGCCTGCTATCTGCTGCCGGACCACCGCCGCGCCGCCGTATTCGAAGGCCTGCGCGCGCAGGTTGGCCTGACGGCCGAGGCCATTCTCCAGGCGCCCCGCGAGGTGCTTCTGCCGCTGGCAGCCATGGGTGGCATGCGGCCCGAGACGCGCGTCTTCCGCTGGCAGGAAATCGCGCGGATCACCGCCACCCAGTTCCAGGGCGACCTCGAGCAGATCCTGGAATGGCCCTACGCGCGGGCCAAGAAGGCGCTGAAGCTGTTCCCCACCATCGGCGACCCGGGGGCGGAGAAGATTCTCCTCTTCTGCGGCGTGGCGGCGGGACTGCCACTGGAATCCAACGGCCTGCGCGTGCTGACGCGGATCGGGTACGGACGCGTGCACTTGAAAAATTACGGCGCGATGTACCGCGGGGTGCAGGAGGCCATCGCGGAGCAATTGCCCAAAGAGGCGGAGCGGCTGGTGCGGGCACATCTGCTACTGCGCGCGCATGGTAAGACCCTCTGCCGCGACGGCCAGCCGCAGTGCCACGAATGCCCCGTCGAGGATGCCTGCGCGTTCAGGAATCCC
>JADGNS010000779.1 GCA_017883355.1 Candidatus Solibacter sp. | reverse complement strand
TCTTCGCTCGGCATGCGCAGCATTTCCATGGTCACGTGCTCCAGCGCCAGCAATAATTCGGCGCGATTGGAGAGCAGCAGGTCCACGTCGGGGCCGCTGAACTTCACCATGACGTCCGGCGTCTCGAAATCCTCGTTCGCTGGCGCCGCATCCTGAATCTCGTAGGTCAGTTTGATGCCGCCGTTTTGCAGGGTGGCGTCCAGAAACCCGTCGATGCGGAGGCCGATCGAGGCCACGGAGTACTTTCGTTCAGTCAAAGGTTTATTTCCTGCCGTTCTTTTTTGGGGGTGGCCCCACCGACTCGGCGGCAACCGCCGCCATCGCGGTCCTGTTGAAGAACCACTGCTGCCCCATGCTCACCAGATTGCTGGTCAAGTAGTATAATACCAGTCCGCTGGGGAAATTATAGAACATGAAGCCGAACACCAGCGGCATGAACATCATCATCTTCTGCTGCGCCGGGTCGCCCCCCGCCTGCGGCGTCATCTTCTGCATGATGAACTGGCTGGCGATCATCACCAGGGGCAGAATCTTGATTTCCCAGTGCTCAGCCTGCGAAAGGTCCGTCACCCACAACCAGGGTGCGCCGCGCATTTCCACCGAAACCGTGAAGACCTTGTAAAAAGCGAAGAAGAACGGCATTTGCAGCAACATCGGCAGGCAGCCGCCCATCGGGTTCACGCCGTGCTTCTTGTAGAGCGCCATCACCTCTTCGTTCTGCTCGCCCTTCTTGGGGTCGCGCAGGCCGATGTTCTTGAACCTGGCGTTGATGGCGTCGATCTGCGGTTTCAGCGCCTGCATCTTGCGCATCGACTTCATGTTGCTCAGCTTCAGCGGGAACAGGATAAAGTTGATAGCCACCGTGACCAGCACAATGGCCCAGCCGAAGTTGTGGACCATCGTGTCGTTGACGTAGTTGACGATCAGAAAGAGCGGCTTGGCCAGGAAGGCCATCCAGCCGAAATCCACCACCTGTTCGAGCTTGGGGTTGATGCGCTTCAACACGTCGATATCTTTGGGGCCGACGTAGACTTCGAAGCGGTTGACCGGGCCATCGCTGAGCGCCACGCCGCTTAGCGGCAGGTCCTTCTCCTGATCCTTGATGGTCTTATTGGTCTTGACCGTATCCTCAAACGTGACTTCCTGCATCCCGCCGGTGCCTTCGGCCAGGAAGACGGCGCCGAAGTACTTGTCGGCGATCCCGGCGAAGCTATGGTTGCCGCCGGTCGCCAGCGGCCCTTTTGCGGCCGATTTGGGAGCCTCCTCCACCAGCTTGTTCTGCGCCACGTCGAAGAACAGGGTACGCTGATCGGCGGCCGCTCCGGCGATCGTGAGATCGCCGAATCCGCCACGCCACTGGAGCATATGGGGCAGCGGCTTGCCGTCCAGCGTCACCTCGGTCGAGACCATCGAAAGATAGCTCGCCTTCTGGAATTTGAAGACTTTGCGTACGCTGATGTGGCCGTCGGAGAACTCGTAGGTGACGCCCAGGCCGTCCGGCTCGACGGTCTGCCGATACCAGGTCCAGTTGACGTTGAGCGTGGGCTTTTGGTTCGGGAAGTACAGCGAGTAGGGGAAATCCATGCCCGCCGCGGTGTTGACCAGGTCCAGCGTCTTGAGGTCGTTGCCCTTGGTTTTCTTGAGCTGCCAACTGCGTATCGTGCCGCCCTGATTGCTGAGGGCGATCTTGTACAGGTCGGTCTCGATGAGCAACGCCGGCTCGGCCTTCTGCGGCGTGGCGCCCTCCGCCAGGGGCGCGGCAGCCGCCGCGGCTTCCGCTGCTTCGGCGGCCGGCGTCGGGGGCGCCGTAGCTGCGGCCGTGGGCTTCCCGTCGGGAGCCGTAGGCACGCCCGAGGGACTTGGGGTCGCCGTCTGCGCGGCCGCTTCCTTCTTCACCGCGGGCGGAGCCTGCGACTTGAAGAAGTAGGGCGTCACGAACATCACCACGCCCATCAGGAGGAAGGCGATCAGGAGCCGCACCTCCATCGACATTTCCTTCGGCGGCTGCGCCGGAGTCTTGCTACCGCCATTTACCGATTCGGCCATTGCTGAGAGATTCCGTTAGAAAGACGTTTTACCGGACGGGATCATAGCCGCCGGCGTGAAAGGGATGGCAGCGCGCCACACGGCGCAGCCCCATCCAGATTCCCTTCCAGGCGCCGTGGCGCTCCACTGCCTCGTGCATGTAATCCGAACAGGTCGGATAGAAACGGCAGGCCGAGGGAAGAAAGGGAGAAACTGCAAACTTGTACACCCGAAGCGTCCCGGTCACGATTCGTTGCATCGCTGAAATAGACGATCTATTTCCCGGCGTAGTTCCGTCACCGGAGCATCGAAGGCTTTGCGCCGCGGGTTGATGACGATGGACCACTGTGGGCTCAACTGATCCAGGTGGAGGCGGACCGCCTCGCGGACCCGTCGCTTGATGCGGTTTCGCACCACGGCTTTGCCGAGGGCGCGAGGGCAGGTGAAGCCGATATGCGGCCCCTCCGAATGCGTTTCGCGGACACAAAATGCCGCAAACAAGGGTCCGGTGAACCGGGAACCCTCGTCATAAACTCTGCGGAAGTCTTTGGAACGCAGCAGACGGACACGTTTCGGGAAACCAGAGATGGAGACTACCTCTCGGAGCTTACGGTCAGTTTCTTGCGCCCGCGTGCGCGGCGCCGGGCCAGAACGGCGCGTCCGTTCTTGGTCTCCATACGGGAGCGAAACCCGTGCGTCTTGGCGCGGTGACGGTTATTCGGTTGAAAAGTACGTTTCGGCATGTCAGTTCAAGTATTTAGTATAGATCACCGGCACCCCGGGCGGCAAATCGGGGATGCCGGCCAGTTCACGCCGCTTCGGTCCCCGGTGTTGACAACTGCAGTGTCAGCGAGATCCGCTGGTACGGAACTCGCGGAATGACGGATCCACGCGCTCCGCGGCTGAGATGTACGAAGCCGTATCGCTCCATGGTCTTGAGCGTCCGGGACAGATTCGATTTCTTCCGGCCGGTTAATTCCGCCAGGCGCGTAAGCGATTCGGGCGAGGATTCAGCGATGATCCCAAGCAGGGTACGATTGCGTTCGGACAGCACTCTGGCGAAGCTTTCAGCCGACGTGAACCATACCTTCGGCTCGCCGGCCGCCGGCCTGTACGCGCCGCGAGCAATCGCTATCGTCCTGGCTTTCATCTGCTCGTAACTGGCAATCCCAACGCGCAGCGTCCTCATGAGATCACTCCCTTCTCTTTCAAGAGTTTATCCACCTCGGCCCAAAAGTCCTCCAGGAGCGTGGCCGCATCTTTGAACCGATATGGTCGTACCGTCTCCATCCGGTGCCTGTGGTCATGAGGACCCCGGCTTTTGCCGCCGGGCCCGCGCGACTCACGGACGGGATGGGCGTTGTCGAAACCAAGCAGCCGGTTGCCGTCCGGCCCATGCAGTGTCAACGAGTAGTTCAGCCCATGCGGCTGGCCGGAGGTGGAGACCACCCGGCTGACTGAGAACCGAACCCAGTATTGGCCCTTCGGATCGACCACGAATACCTGGCCATCGAGATCCAGCAGCACTTCCGCGCCAGGATCCCGATCTTGCCATTTCATCCCCACTAGGTTATCACCTAATGATAACTGCGTGCAATCGGCGGCGC
>JADGNS010000778.1 GCA_017883355.1 Candidatus Solibacter sp. | reverse complement strand
GATGCGCGAGTCGCCATCGGCGATGGCGGAGAGCATGGCATAGCGGTGGGAGATGGACTTGTCGCCAGGCAAGGTGATGGCGCCGGTGATTGCCGAAGCGGGAGAGATGCGTTGTTGCATGCTCTAGGAATCTTACCAGCCCAGGACCTCGCGGCAAACGCGGCTTCCAGTGCCCGGTGATTGAGATTACACTGAGGCTTCAAAGGATAAACGAATATGCAACTCTTTAAACGAGCCAAACAGGCCGGCTGGGCAGTTCTGCTAACCGCGCTGGTGGGGGCATGGATTGTCTCCGCGCAGAACTCAGGCGACGCACTCGAGCGAGGCTTCCAAAATCCGCCCGAGAGCGCCAAACCGCGCGTCTGGTGGCACTGGATGAACGGCAACATCACCAAGGAAGGCATCAAGGCCGACCTGGAATGGATGAAGCGCGTGGGCATCGGCGGCTTCCAGAACTTCGACGCGGCGCTCAACACGCCTCGCGTGGTGGAGAAACCGCTGGTCTACATGACGCCGGACTGGAAGGACGCTTTCAAGTACACCGCGACGCTGGCCGATCAGTTGGGGCTGGAGATGGCCATCGCGGGTTCGCCGGGATGGAGCGAGAGCGGCGGACCGTGGGTGCCGCCGGCGCAGGCCATGAAGAAATTCGTTTGGAGCGAGACCCGCGTGCAGGGTGGACAGCCGTTCACGGGCACGCTGGCCAAACCGCCGTCCACCACGGGACAGTTCCAGAACATCGCCGCGGCGGGGCGGGGCGGGTTCGGCGGCGGCGCCACGCCTCCACCGCCTCCGGTGTTCTACGCCGATAGCGCGGTGATCGCCTATCGCGCGCCCGACGGCGATGTGCCGATGGCGGAGTTGCAGCCGAAAGTGACCTCTAGCGGCGGCCAGTTCTCTCTGGCCGAGTTGACCGATGGCGATCTCGCCAAGGCAACGCTGTTGCCGGCAGCTCCGGTGGAGCAAAAGGCCTGGATCCAATTCGAATTCGCCGCGCCGCAAACGGTGCGCGGACTCACCCTGGTGACGGGGGGCGGCGGCGGCAGAGGCGGCCGTGGAGGCGGTGGAGCCGGCGGACCGGAACTGGAATCGAGCGTCGACGGCCGGCAATTTCAAACCGCGGCAACCATGCCGGGTGGGGCGCGCACCATCGCCTTTGCGGCGGTCACGGCCAGATTCTTCCGCGTCACTTTCCGGACGCAGCCAACACCCGCGGGCGGCCGCGGCGGCGCGGGCGGCATGGGCGGCTTCGGCCCGCCCCCCGGCGGCGCGGCGCAGACCGCACCGGCCGCTCCGGCCGGAACGCAGATCGCCGAACTGGTGCTGCACACCGGGCAGCGCGTGAACCGCTTTGAAGACAAGGCCGGGTTCTCCGCCGCCACCAACCTCTATGCGTCCGCGACACCTTCCATGCCGCCCCAGGGCAGCGTGCGCAAGGCGGACGTCATCGACCTGACTTCCAAGATGCGCGCCAACGGCACGCTCGATTGGACTCCGCCCGCCGGCCGCTGGGTGGTGCTGCGCTTCGGCTACTCGCTGACGGGCCATCAGAACTCCCCGGCCTCGCCCGAGGCCACCGGACTGGAAGTGGACAAGCTGAACAAGGGCTACGTCAAGGCATATTTCGACAATTATCTGGGCCAGTACAAGAATACGGTCGGCGATTTGATGGGCAAGCGCGGCTTGCGCTACGTGATCACCGATAGTTGGGAAGCCGGCGTGCAGAACTGGACCGACGATATGTTCGCCGAGTTCGCCAAGCGCCGCGGCTACGACCTGCATCCCTGGCTGCCGGTTTTGGCCGGACGGGTGGTAGAGGGCGCGGAATCGAGCGACCGCGTCCTGTGGGACTTCCGCAAGACCATCGGCGAGCTGACCACGGAGAATCACTACGACCAGCTCACCACGATGCTGCGCGAGCGCGGCATGGGCCGTTACACCGAGTCGCACGAGTCGGGCCGGGCCTTCATCGGCGACGGCATGGAAGTGAAGCGCAACGCCGATGTTCCCATGAGCGCCATGTGGACGCCGCGCAGCCCGAACGACGAGCAGATTGGCTACAGCGCCGACATCCGCGAGTCTGCCTCGGTGGCCCACATCTACGGCCAGAATCTGGTGGCGGCGGAATCGCTGACCGCCAGCGGCGGCGCCTGGAGCTGGTCGCCGGAAACACTGAAGCCCACGGCCGACAAGGAACTGGCCATGGGGCTGAACCGCTTCGTGATCCACACCTCGGTACACCAGCCGTTAACTGACAAAGCGCCGGGCTTCGGCCTGGGACCGTTCGGCCAGTGGTTCACCCGGCTCGAAACCTGGGGGGAAATCGCCAAACCGTGGACCACGTACCTGGCCCGCAGTTCCTACATGCTGCAGCAGGGCAAGTTCGCGGCCGACATTATCTACTTCTATGGCGAGGACTCCAACATCACGGCGTTGTTCGCCGCCAAGCTGCCGGACGTGCCCGCCAGCTACAACTATGACTTCGTCAACGCCGATGCGCTGTTGCACAAGCTGACGGTCTCGGGCGGGCGGCTGGTGACCACCACCGGCATGAGTTACCGCCTCCTGGCGCTCGACCCCAACAGCCAGCACATGTCCCTGGCGGTATTGCGCAAGATTCGCGACCTGGTGAACGCCGGCGCCGCCGTGGTTGGTCCCAAACCCATCGAAAGCCCCAGTCTCAGCGACGATCAGGCGGAGTTCTGCATCATCGCCGACGAACTCTGGGGTCCCGGCACGGGCGAACGCTCGGCCGGCAAGGGCAAGGTCTATGCCAACCAGACGGTGGCCCAGGCCCTGGCCCTCGCGCAGGTAACCCCGGACTTCGAGTATGCAAAACCGCAGCCCGACACCAACCTGCTCTTCGTCCACCGCAAGCTGCCCGATGGCGAAGTTTACTGGGTCAACAACCGCGCCAACCGCCAGGAGAATCTGGAAGCCACCTTCCGCGTGACCGGAAAGGCTGCCGAGATCTGGCATCCCGAGACCGGCAAAACAGAGCCGGCATCCTACAAGATCGCGAGCGGACGCACTACCGTCGCGCTGCACCTGCAGCCGGCCGATGCCGTGTTCGTGGTCTTCCGCAAGGCGGCCGCCGCGCCCTCGCGCACCGTCCCGGCGACAGTAGACACCGCGCTCGCCACCGTAGAAGGTCCGTGGGAAGTCAGCTTCCAGGCGGAACGCGGCGCTCCCGCTAAAATCACCCTCGATGCGTTGAGTTCGTGGCACGAAAACCGGGACGCTGGTGTGAAATATTTCTCCGGCGCCGGAACTTACGCCAAGACCATCCAGGCACCGGCCGGGTGGTTCAAGACCGGCACGCACTTATGGCTCGACCTGGGCGACACCAAGAACCTGGCGGAAGTCACGGTCAACGGCAAGCCGCTCGGCATCCTCTGGAAAACCCCGTTCCGGGTGGATGTGACCAGCGCCTTGAAGCCGGGCGCCAACACGCTTCAGGTCAAGGTGACGAACCTGTGGGTCAACCGCCTGATCGGCGACCAGCAACCGGACGCCGCGAAGAAGTACACCTTCACCACCCAGCAGTTCTACCGCGCCGACTCGCCCCTGCTGCCCTCCGGCCTGCTCGGCCCGGTGCGCATGGTGAGGTCGGGCGCGGAGTAGCGCAGCAGCACGCAA
>JADGNS010000777.1 GCA_017883355.1 Candidatus Solibacter sp. | reverse complement strand
GGCTGATGACTCCATCCTTGTCTTCGTCCATGGCGCGCAGGAACGAAGGGGCGAGGAGATTGGCGAAATCGAATCCGCCGGGACCGCCCATGCCGGGAGGTCCGCCGAAACCGCCCCGCCCGCCAAAGCCGCCGCCGTCCTGCTGACCCTTCGACTCGCCGGCAAGCTGTGCGGCAACCGACTTGGCGCGCGGCGCGGCGAACGCCTTGATCGGCAAGCCGCCAGGACCGCCGCGCCCACCGGGTCCACCGGGTCCGCCGAAACCGGGACCGCCGAACCCGCCGCGTCCGCCGGACGATTCACCGGCGACGCTCTTGTCGAAGGCGGCCAGTTTCGCCGCGGACTCCTGGCTCACGGCGGAGCGGATTACCGCGGCGGTCTCGTCCACCTGCCGCACGATGCGCTCCGGCTGGAAGATCGACTGCTGGAACCCGGTCATGCGGGCCATGTAGAGCTTCTGGAAAGCATCCACCTTGAAGAGACGATCGAGGAAGCGATTCTGTCCGCGCCACGGGTGTTCGATGCTGAGCTCCGGGCTACCGCCCATGCCGCCGAACGACAGGTCGAGGTCCCAGGGAAGAATGAGGAATTTGTTGGTTGCCGGTTGGAGATAGAGGTAGAAGTTCTGCCCCATCGCCAGAATGCTGTCCATGTTGGCGAGCCATACGTTGATCGAGAGATAGCGCGCGAACTCATCGAGATCGAGATAGGAAGGAAGTTGCGCGGCGAATTCGGCGTCGTCCGAGTTGGTGACGAGTTTGGCGAAGTCGATCACGCGCTGCTTCTGCCGATTGGTGAGTTCGGTCTTCGGATCGTAGATCTGGTTGTACTTCGACCAGTCGTCGCCCAGATAAGCGAAGAGGCTTTGCGTGGACGGCTTGAAGATGGCGCCTTCGCGCGTGGCGAATCGTTCCTCGGCGAAGTTGCTGTCGACGTCTTCGACCACGGAGTAGAGGCCGAGATACTGCTTGTCGTACTTGCCGGCGACGGTCAGATAGACACGAGCGTAAGAAGTTCGCGAGGCGGGGACGCTTCCGTCGCGGAACAACCGGTAAGAGAGGGGCTCGTTCATCCAGGCTGCGTCGGTGACGTTGGAATGCAGGTTCAGCTTGGTGATGCCGGCCAGCTTCTGCCCCTTGACGTACTTGTTGATCTCCAGCTTGAGCGAACGTTTCAGCGAATCGCGCGACTGCATGAAGGTGCTGTTGCCTTTGTAACGGACGCCGATATCCTTCAGCACGGTGCCATTGAAGTCGATGGCGGCGTGAACATAGTTGAACTCGAGGCCCATCATCGCGGACATGCCGTTGCGGCCATCCTGGCCCTGCATTCCCATCCCGGGGCCGCGTCCGGGTCCACCGCCGAAAGGCATGGGACCGGGAGGGTTGCCCGCGGGTAGGAGGCTGGCGCCGATGCCGCCGCGAAGCTGGTCCAGGGTGAGTTTGCCTTGTTTCTGTTTGTCCCAGGCGGCGAACCACTCCTCACCGAGCGTCTGGAATTCCTCGCGCGAGAGCTTGCCGTCGTTATTCTTGTCGCCTTTCAGGAAAGCCGGAGCGATCATCAGGGCCGGTCCGAAACCGCCCGGCCCGCCCGGGCCCCGCATTCCGCCCGGACCGCCGGGTGCGGCGGGGAATCCGCCGCGGCCGCCAGCCGGCGGCCCGCCCTCCGGCTCCATGGCTTGCCATTGCCCGGCGCTGAACGTGAGATGGATCGACCAGACTTTGGCGATGTCCAGGAGCTCCCCCGTTGTGCCGGGAGCCTTGCTGTCGGCCGCAAACAGGAGAAGCGAGGCAATGGCGGCGGCGGCGATGAGCTTCATACGGCTCAGCATCGGAACGGGCGGGATTTGTGGCATCTTAATAACTATGACGGAAAGCGCTCGCTGGTGAGGTTAAGAATTGCAAAAGCTGTCTCGCCAGTTCTCCTAACCCCGGGTAGCCGGCAGCGGGACCCACCCGCAAAAAAATGCCGGGCAGTCAACGGAATCCCGGGAGCGCCGGCTACCGGATGCCGGCGGTCCAGTTGAGGACCACCGTGATGTCGGGCTTTTCGCCTTCGTTCTTCTGCGCGGCCTCGTTGATCAGGAAACGCCTGCCGTCCGCGGTGACGGAAAACAGGCCCGAGTCGGATCCCGCATCTTTGAAAAGCAGCTTGGGCGTGCCTGCCACCAGGTTGGACCCCGTCCGGATCGCCGCGCTCATCAGCGCTCCGTCCGCCGCGCGGTATAAGATCTCCTTGCCGTCCTTTGCCCAGACCGGAAAGCGCCCGCCGCCCGAGGATATCTTGCGTTTGGCCGCAAAGCCAGGAAATGAGGCCGCGTAGACTTCGGCCTGACCCGATTCCGTGTAGACGTAGACCACGTAATGCCCATCGGGCGAGAAGCGGAGGCTTCCCATGCCGTGGTGCGTGTCGCCGATTGTCTGGAGTCTTGCCCCGCCCGCCATAAGCAACTGAAAGTGCCCGGTCCCTTGTGTGCACAGAATCGAGCTGCCATCGGGCGACCAATCCTGGGCGCTGACGTTTTCCCTGGTCAGCGGAGTGACCTTTCCGGAAGCCACGGCAACCTCCTGGATTCCGGTGATGACCTGTGTGACTGCGAGGCGCTGTGAGTCCGGCGACCATAACGGCGGGGCGCCGATCGATACCAGGGAATCGTGCGTCATGCGCGTCATCACCCCGCTCGCCAGATCCATCACCCAGATATCGATTTTTCCCGATGGCCCCACCAACATCGCC
Source organism: Candidatus Solibacter sp. (assembly GCA_017883355.1). Lineage (GTDB taxonomy): Bacteria > Acidobacteriota > Terriglobia > Bryobacterales > Bryobacteraceae > Solibacter. The sequence goes on along the minus strand of JADGNS010000777.1, from coordinate 905 downwards.
ACGCTTTTTTCATCCGGAGAAAGGGAGGGGCCGAGGAATTCGCCGGGCTTGCCTGCCGTGCCGAGGGGTTTTCCCGCGCGGTCGTACCAGGCGAGCTGCCGCATCCTGGTGGACGCGTTGCCGCGATAGACCAGCACGCCATTCTGCGACGCGGCGATCGCGTTGCGGCCGTTTCCCGCATTGAAGGCAACATCCTCCGCCACCGCCACCGGTGCGCCCTCCAACTGGAACGTCTTCGCGTCCATGCGCTGCGCGAACAGCGTTCCTTCGCGGACAAACAGCAGATAACCCGGAGCGGCCCACACCCCGCGCGTCGTGTTCCTCAGTACCAGCACTCGCTTCGTAGAACCGGGTTCCTGGACGTAGATGGCCCCATTTTCCGCTTCCTTGTGGACCGCGAAATAGAGCACGTGGCGGCCATCGGGCAGGAACTGAGGCCAACAGTGCCACCTCTCGTCTTTCTCCAGCGTGGTGACCGCCGTGGGCACTCCGCCGGCCGCCGGCACCCGCATCAGTTGCGCTCCGGGGCCGTAGGTTGCATACACGATGTCGCCTGCCTGGTTCCAGGTTCCGCCATCGGAGGTGTACGGTACCTCGCAGATCGTCTGCACGCTCCCGCCGGACACCGCGACCCGCTTCAGCTTATCGTCCGCGAAGAAGCCGATATACTGCGAATCCGGCGACCAGAACGGTACAGACGCTCCTTCCGTGTTATCCAGGCGCTGCGCCGCGGCGGAGCCCAGCGGGCGGACCCAAAGACCCTGTTTTCCCGACGAACTATCCCGTGCGGTGATCGCCAGGTAACGTCCATCCGGCGAGGGGACGGCCTGGGTGGACATGATGTGCGCGGTGCCGCTTGTGCCCGGGGGCAGTGGCAGCAGGAAGCGCGCCGCGCCCGGACCTGG
>JADGNS010000776.1 GCA_017883355.1 Candidatus Solibacter sp. | reverse complement strand
CGTATTCGGCTTCGCTCGGCAGGCGCATGCCCCGCCAGTCGGCATAGGCGGCGGCTTGCTCGTGCGTCACGTACACCGGCGCGTCGAGCGGCAGGGGATATTCGGAGAACATTCCGCGGAACACCCAGCCTGCGCCGCGATCGGCCCAGAAGAACGGAGTAGCGGCGCCCTGTTTGACGAACTCGAGGTACTCCCCGTTGGTGACCTTATACTGCGAGACCCAGAATGCCGGGACTTCCACCGTGTGCGCCTGGAATTCGTTATCCCAGCCGAAGCCCCCGCCAGAAGCCAGCCCCAGATTGGCGGGCCCCGCTGGGATGGGAAGCAGTTCCGTGGGGCAGACCGTGTGGTTGGGCGGGCGACTCCCCGGCCGCCCCTGGTCGGGCGCCAGCTTGTTGGCGTACTCCAATTGATGCAGGATGTAGGCGAAAGTCTCCGCGTGCATCAGGCGGTGCTCGATGGCCGCGTGAAGCAGTTGCTCCGGAACGTCGCCCAACAGCCGGTCGATGGTCTCGCGCGTGCGTTGACGGTAGTGCTCCACATCGGCGAGCGCCGGCCAGTCGGTGGGCTGGTCGCCGGGCAGTTCGCCGGGCGGGGGATCGATGCCGAAGGCGAACAGGCGGTCGCTCTCGTCGTGGAACGCCGGGACGTCCAGCGCGTAGCGCGCGATCAGGTTCCAGTCGAAGGCGTCTACGTGCCCCAGGTAGAAAATGATGCGATGGCGTTCCCCGATGGGGCGCTTATAGAGCGATCCGGGCCGGACCAGGCGGAACAGTGCGTCGGTCAGCTCGCGGGCCTGGTGAAGTGCGCGGCCTGATTCAAGTGCGGTCCGCATAAACGGCCCTACCAGTGTACAGAAGGTTCAACGGAGCCGATGTACCATTTCTCGCATTACAGCGGGGACGTGGTAGATTCCTTTGGCAGATCGCGCTTCGAAAAACGCCGGCAGGGACGCCGGCTGGGCAACCTGAAAGGTCGCTCCACGGACGCTACCCCAGGTCCGGCGGCGCGCCGAGGTACGGTTTGTATCCGTTGCGCCGCATGATTTCGAAGGCCGCATCCGCCGTCTCGGGGAGCACGTAGAAGAAGGCGCCGGCGCGCACCGAACGAAAGATCACGCCGCCGCGGTATTCATCGGCCTCGACGCCGTAGTCCACATCGGCGGCGGTGAAGATCTCCTCCAGCCGCAAGGAGTCCTTCAGCTTCTTGCCGATGTAGACCAGCACCGGCTCTTTACCTTCGAAGTAGGCTGCCTCTTGCTTCACTCCCACCAGTGTAAACTGATGTCCATATGCTGTCTCGTGCTGCTGTCTGTTTTGGTCTGTTGGCGCTGCCCGCTTTGGGTGCGGATTGGAATCCGCGATTGGCGGCGGACTATCTGGATTCCCGGCAGAAGGAGTGGTTCGTCTGGCCGCGGGCGAACGCCGCCGCCAAGCCCTGCCTCTCCTGTCATACCGGGGTGACCTACCTGCTGGCGCGCCCCGCCCTGCGTAAGGCGCTCGGCGAGGACACTCCCACCGTATACGAGGCCGGCCTGTTGGCCTCGCTGCGCTCGCGGCTGGACCTGAAGGAACCGGCGAATTCTCCGGGCTTGGGGGTGGAGTCCATTCTGGCGGCCCGCTTCCTGGCCACCGGCGAAGCGTTCGACCGCCTGTGGGCGTTGCAGATCCGCGAAGGCGCCGGAAAAGGTTCCTGGAACTGGTTCAGTCTCAACCAGGATCCCTGGGAGATGCCGGAATCGCGCTTCTACGGTGCGGCGCTGGCCGCCATGGCGATACCCGCCAAAGACCACGGCCGGCCCGAAGCGCAGGAACTCGTCGGGTACCTGAACCGTGAGCAGGCGGCGCAGTCCTTGCACAATCGGTTGATGCTGCTGTGGGCGTCCGCCGGTTTTCCGGAGGCGCTGCCGATGGCTGAGCGGCGCGCCATCGTCGAGGAGGTCTGGAAAAAGCAGCAGGCCGATGGCAGTTGGACCATGGATTCGCTGGGCCCGTTCCAGGCGCATGCCCATGCGCCGCACGTGGAGGGCGGCCACGCTTACGCCACCGCATTCGCAGCCTACGTGATCGGCCAGGCCGGCGGCGACGCGGCGAACCCGAAACTTGCGCGGGCTCTCGCCTGGCTGCGCACTCACCAGGATCCAGATTGCGGCTGCTGGCAGGCCGTCTCGATGAACGAGCAGTACGACGCCGGCTCCATGCCATCCAAGTTCATGGCCGACGCGGCGACTTCGTTTGCCGTGCTGGCGCTGTTGGGAACTGGTGCGCCGACCCACCCGTGACCCGCTGCCTTGAGGCAGGACAGACCATGAAACCCAATGGTCTGTCCCCCCATCGGAGAAAAATGCGTCTCGTGGCGAGCCCCCTGCGTATTGAGGGGGTAGGAAGGAATACCATGAGATTCGTCGTTATCACCCTGCTTGCCGGCCTGGCGCTTGCGCCGCCGGCGGGCGCGCAGAAACTGGAATTGAAGCTCGACGCCATCGCCGCCAAGGCCTCCGATAAATCGGAAGTCGATCTGGACGGCGCCCTTCTGAAATTTGCCTTGCAGCACGGCATATCCAAGAAGGATAAAGACGGCAAATCGCCGGCCGGCGACTTGTTGAGCGGCGTGCAGGAGATCCACGTGCGGAACTATGAGTTCGACAAGGCTGGGGCGTATTCGGACAAAGACCTGGAGCCGTTGCGCAAACAGGTGAGCGAGGGCTCCGGCTGGTCGCGCGTAGTGAACGTCAAAGAGAAGAACGAGAGCACCGAAGTATTCGTGCAGAGTCAGGGAGGCAAGGTCGGCAGTTGCCTGATTCTGGCCGCCGAGGCCAAGGAACTGAGCGTGGTGTATATCATGGGCACGCTGACATTGGCGCAGATGAAAGAGCTGGTGGATTCCAACGTCATGTACAGTCTGGCGGCGCTGGCCGATCAACCTTCGAGATAGACGGCCCCCCTAACGCCGGCGGGAGGCCCGGACGGCGCGCTCGAACGCCCAGCCCCGTATGTGATTGATCTGTTCCTCCATAGTGCGGGAGAGCGGGACAATCTTCACCGCCGCATGGATGAGATCCTCCCCGGTCACCCGGGTATCGGTGAGCCGCGCCTTGGTGAGCGCCGACACTACACACTGCTCCACCTCGGCGCCGCTCCAGCCCTTGGTGAACTCGGTCAACTGGCCGAGGTCGATTCCGGAGATGTCGACGCCGCGGCGCGTGAGGTGAATCTTGAAGATCTCCAGGCGTTCCTCGTCCAAGGGGAGGTCCACGAAGAAGACTTCGTCGAAGCGTCCCTTGCGGATCATTTCGGCGGGGAGCAGGTCGATGCGGTTGGCGGTGGCGGCGACGAAGAGGCCGCGCGCCTTCTCCTGCATCCAGGTGAGGAAGAAGGCGAAGATCCGGCCCTGCTCGCCGCCGGCATTGGTGGAGGTGATCCCCATCTCGATCTCGTCGAACCACAAGACGGCGGGCACCAGGTCTTCCATCAGCTTGCAGGCTTCGACGAATGCGCCTTCGGGCTTGCCATGCCTGCCGGAGAAGATCTCGATCATGTCCACGCGGTAGAGCGGCAGTTGGAAAAGGGAAGCGATGGCCTTGATGGCGAGGCTCTTGCCGCAGCCCGGGATGCCCATCAGGAGGAGCCCCTTGGGCACGAT
>JADGNS010000775.1 GCA_017883355.1 Candidatus Solibacter sp. | reverse complement strand
CGATAAACGCGGGGCGTGAGTTGTTCCAGCGCGGCCGCTTCGCCATTCGCCCAGGCGCGGAGAAGTTCCGTGGTTTCAGAGGCTTGGGCGTCAGGCATTGAGAGTTCGGCAGAACGTATTATAGTCCGCCAGCCGCGGTTCCGCAAAAAAAGATCGACCCGGTTACAGTTCTTGCCTCCTGTTGGCGCCTCTAGGGCAGCAACAACGGGAGGGAATCATGAGGATCGCGCGGGTAACGACGATAGCGGCGCTGATGGCGGGGATGGCGGGAACGGTGGCGCATGCCGGCGAACCCCAGCGGAGGGTGACCGTGTATTTGCGAGATAGGACGAACGTTCACCCGGAAGTGTGGATCCCCGCCAAGGCGTTGGCCGGCCGGATGTTTGCCAAGATTGGCGTCGCTCTGGAGTGGGGCAAAGGGGAGCCAGCCGGCGAATCTTCGCAGGCGACGGTCTTCATCGAACTGGTGACGGATACGCCGGAGAATCGCATGCCCGGCGCACTGGCGTATGCGCTGCCCTACGAGGGTGCGCACATCACGGTGTTCTTCGACCGCATTGAAAAAGGGCCGGATCCCGCCAGGGTACTTGGGCACGTGATGGTCCACGAGATCACTCATCTTCTGCAAGGCATCAGCCGGCATTCGGACACCGGAATCATGAAGGCGCGGTGGACCAGCCGGGACTATGGCGACATGCGGATGACGCCGCTTGCCTTCACCCTTCTGGATGTGGATCTGATCTATGCCGGTCTGAGGAAGGGGATGGCCAAGACGGCGGTGCTGGTTGCGCAGCGGTAACGGCATGCCCCAACCATCTGTTCGGTTGCGGCGAGAGGAATCCCACGTCCGAACAGTATGTGGGGTCCGTTCCGGGTGTGGATTCCTACGCCTGGTTGGAGCGGGTCATGGCATTGGGATTGCATTACCGCACGGTCGTCGTTCAGGAGGAATGCACAGTGCGGACTTTGGCGAATGACTTACGATTCGGCCTCCGAATGTCCCTCAAGAGCCCGGGTTTCACGCTGGTGGCGGTGCTCACGCTGGCGGTGGGGATTGCGTGCAGCGCGACGGTATTCAGTTGGATCGACACGGTGCTGGTGCGGCCGATTCCGGGTGTCCGCAACGGCCAGGAGCTGCTGTCCTTTGAGAGTCTGACGCCGAATGGCGAGCCCATGACGAGTTCTTATCCCGATTACCGGGATCACCGCGACCATTTGAAACTGCTGGCGGGTCTGGCTATGACAAGGCCCTCCGCGCTGAGCATCGGCGAAGAGGACCATGCCGAGCGCGTCTGGGGTGAACTGGTAACCGGGAACTACTTTGCCGTGCTGGGCGTGAAGCCGGCCTTGGGAAGATTCTTTTCGCCCGAGGAATACGGCGATAAGCAGGGCGGGTATCCAGTGGCCGTGATCGGCTACAGCCTGTGGAAGCGGCGTTTCAGTTCCGACCCGCGCGCGATCGGCAGGACGTTGCGAGTGAACCGCCGGCAACTGACCATCGTCGGCGTGGCGCCGCCGGAGTTTCGCGGCAGCTTGCCAGGCCTGGTGTTCGAGACCTGGGTGCCGGTGGCGATGGGGCCGCAACTCAACACGATGCCGGAGTGGATGCTGCAGGACCGTCATTCGCGCATCCTCCTGGGGCTGGCACGGCCGAAGCCAGGTGTCACGATTCGACAGGCCAATGCGGAAGTAGCGGCCCTGGCGTTCCAATTGGCCAAGCTGCACGCCGATACCAACGAAGGCGTTGGGGCCGCCCTGCTGCCGATCTGGAAGGCGCACTCGGGTGCTCAGGGTTTGCTGCTGGCTCCGCTAGAGATCCTGATGGCGGTGTGCGGTGTGGTGCTGCTGATTGTATGCGCGAACGTGGCCAATCTGCTGCTGGCTCGGGCCACGGCGCGGCAGCGGGAGTTCGGGGTACGCCTGGCGCTGGGAGCGGGGCGCGGCCGCCTGGTGCGGCAACTGCTGACGGAGAGCCTGTTACTGGCTTTGATGGGCGCAGTAGCGAGCGCGCCGCTGACCATGTGGACTGTGCAGGCGCTTGGGTTCCTGGTCCCGGCTACGGGGTTACCGGTGGCGCTGGACGTGGAGATGAACTGGGATATTTTCGCGTTCACCATGTTGCTGTGCGTGGTGGTTTGTGTGGCGTCGGGGATGGTGCCTGCGTTCCACACGGCGCGTGCCGGCTTGACTGACGCTCTGAACGAGGGCGGACGCGGCGGTTCGGCGGGCAGAGGGTCGCAGCGCTTGCGGGGCCTGCTGGTAGTTTCGGAGGTGGCGCTGGCGCTGGTGGCGATAATCGGCGCCGGGTTGTTCGCGCGGAGCTTCCAACTGGCGCGTCAGATCCATCCGGGGTTTGACCCGAGTCATGTGCTGGTTTCCAATCTGGCGCTTTCGCCGGCGGGGTATTCGATACCCGATTTGAAACAGTTCTGCTTCCGGCTGCGCCAAAGTCTCGAATCGCAGCCCGATATCGTGGGCGTCACCTTCGCGGACCATGTCCCGCTGGGGTTCGACACCGGCCCATGGGAGGAGCTGGACATTGAAGGCTACGAAAAAGGCCGCGGCGAAAACATGCAGATCTACCGCAACGTGGTGGCGCCGGGGTACTTCAAGGTGCTGGGAATTCCGCTGTTGGTGGGCCGCGACTTTACCGAACAGGACGACCTGTCGAAGCCGGTAAAGCGGGTGATGATCGTCAATGAGACGTTCGCGCGCCGCTACTTCGGCGGGGGGTACCCAATCGGCCGGAAGGTGCACGGATGGGGCGAGTGGTTTACCGTGGTGGGCGTGGTGAAGGACAGCAAGTACCACACGCCGAACGAAGCGCCGCGGCCGTATTTCTACGTGGCGTTCCGGCAGGTGTACCGGGCGGACCAGGGCATCGCGGTATACGTGCGCGCGGGGGGCGATCCGAATCAGGCAGTGGGGACGCTGCGGCGCGCGGTGCGGGCGATGGATCCGAATGTGAGTGTGTACGACGCCATGCCGTTGACGGAGTACATCAGCGCCTCCCTGTTCGTGCAGAAGATCGCGGCGTGGCTGCTGGGGGTGCTGGGAATGGTGGCGCTGGTGCTGGCGGCGGTGGGCCTGTATAGCGTGATGGCGTACTCGATCGGGCAGCGCACGCATGAGATCGGCATTCGCGTGGCGCTGGGGGCGAAGTCCAGGGATGTGCTGGGGTTGTTGGTGCGGCAAGGGATGGGGCTGACGGTGGCAGGGTTGGTAGTGGGCGTGTTATCGGCCGCCGCGGTGATGCGGCTGGCGGCGGGGCTGCTGGTGAACGTAAGCGCGACGGACCCGCTGATCTTCGGCGGCGCTGCGCTGTTTCTGGCGGTGGTGGCGCTGGCGGCGAGCTACGTGCCTGCGCGGCGGGCGACGCGGATCGATCCGAATCGGGCGCTGCGGTGCGGGTAGTTCGAGGGATGCGTCTTCAACGCAGAGACGCAGAGAGCGCAGAGACAAGCGCAGAGAAGACATAAGAGATGACGAGAGTGGTTAGATGACCTCCGCGAGCCTCCGATTGAATTCGTCGGGGCACTCCAGCATGGGGAAATGGCCGGTGTGCGGCAGGACTACCGCTTCGAAATCTCGGATGCATTCTCGAAGGGCGTTGGTGTTGGTGGGAAACAGGTCGCCGTTGATACATCTC
>JADGNS010000051.1 GCA_017883355.1 Candidatus Solibacter sp. | reverse complement strand
GTCCAGGAGTTGGACAGTCCCGGCAGGCGCAGTGCTTCGTTCATCTGCCGGATCAGTTCCTCCTGGGAGATGTGGTCCGGCGTGACGCGCCGCAACGCGGGCTTGACCCACTCGGGAGCCCCGTCGTACCACGTGTTCACGCGCCGCCACTGGGATTTCGGACGCAGCGTGACGACGGTTTCCAGCATGGAGAGCGGCGCCGGGTCGGTGGGAGTTTCGGCGCGTCCCGCCTTGCCCAACACCTGGTCCACTTCCGGAAACTGCTTGAGGATGCCATCGGTCATTTGCAGCAGCTTCTGCGATTCCCCGATGGAGATGCCCGGCATGGTCGAAGGCATGTACAGCAGCGACCCTTCTTCCAGCGGCGGCATGAACTCCGAGCCCAGGCTTCGGTAGACCGGAACCGTGATCGCGAGCATCGCTACGGCACCGGCGAGGACGGCCCATTTCCAGCGCAATGCCCAATCCACCACCGGCTCGTACAGGCGGATCAGCGTGCGGCTGATGGGGTGCGTCTCTTCGCCGCGGATCTTGCCCACCGCCACCGCGTTGCAGGCGCGGCACAGCCAGGACGGGCGGAAATCGAAATTCTTGAGGTGCGTGAGCAGCAACCGCAGCGCCGGATCCAGCGTGATCGTCAGCACCGCCGCCACAATCATCGCCAGACTCTTGGTGTACGCCAGAGGCTTGAAGAGTCGTCCCTCCTGCGATTCCAGCGTCAGCACCGGCAGGAACGAAACCGCGATGATCAGTAGCGCGAAAAAGCTCGGGCCCGCAACCTCCTTCACCGCCTGGATCACCACCGCCTGATAACTGCCCACGCGCCCGCTGCGCTCCCAGTTTTCCAGCTTCTTGTGGGTCTGCTCCACGATCACAATCGCCGCGTCCACCAAGGCGCCGATGGCGATCGCGATGCCGCCCAGCGACATGATGTTCGCGTTGATTCCCAACAGGCGCAGCGGAATGAACGCGATCAGCACCGCTACCGGAATCGTGATCAGCGGCAGGATCGCGCTCGGAATGTGCCACAGGAACAGCAGGATCACCACCGCCACCGTGGCGGTGACTTCCAGCAAGGTGTTTCTTACCGTCGAGATCGACCGGCGGATCAGGTCGCTCCGGTCGTACACCGGAACGATCTTCACGCCCTCCGGCAGCCCGGGCTCGATCTCGTGGATCTTCGCCTTGACGCGGTCGATCACTTCCAGCGCGTTCTCGCCCTGCCGCATCACCACGATGCCCGATACCGTGTCGCCGTTCCCGTTCAGGTCGGCCACGCCGCGGCGCAGTTCCGGCCCCAGCGTCACCGCGCCAATGTCTTTGATGCAAATCGGATTGCCGGTCTCACTGACGCCGACGCCGATCTCCTCCAGGTCCGCCACCGATTTCGCGAACCCGCGGCCGCGAACCATGTACTCGCTGCCGCCGAATTCCAGCAGCCTGCCGCCCACTTCGGTGTTGCCGTCCCGTACCGCGTCCACCACGCGGCTGATCGGCACGCCATATTGGCGCAGCCGGTTCGGGTCCACGTTCACCTGGAACTGCTGGCCGAATCCGCCCACCGGCGCCACTTCCGCCACTCCGGGCACCGCCTTCAAGTAATACTGAAGATACCAATCCTGGTAAGACCGCAACTCCGCCAGGCTATGTTTCCCCGACTGGTCCACCAACGCGTATTGGAAGACCCATCCCAATCCGGTCGCGTCCGGCCCGAGTTCCGTATTCACATCCTTCGGCAAGCGCCCCAGCACGCCGGAGAGATATTCCAGCGTGCGCGAGCGCGCCCAGTACAGATCGGTGCCGTCTTCGAAGACGACATAGACATACGAGTACCCGAAGTCGCTGAAGCCGCGCACCGCCTTGACCTTCGGCGCGCCCAACATGGCGGATACGATCGGATAGGTGACTTGCGCCTCTACCAGGTCGGGACTGTGATCCCAGCGCGAGTAAACAATCACCTGCGTATCGCTGAGATCGGGAATCGCATCCACCGTCAGGTGGCGCATGCTCCACCAGCCGCACGCGGCGGCGGCGGCCACCGCTGCCAGCACCCCGAACTTATTCCGGGCGGAGAATTCCACGATGCGGTTAATCATGCCGGCCTCGATTGAGCGCCATGCGGCTCTCCGAATCCACCAGGAAGTTACCCGAGACGACAATGTGCTCGCCCGCCTCCAGCCCGTCGACGATTTGCACGCGGTCGCCCAGCCGCCAGCCGGTCTGCACCGTGCGCGGTTCGAAGTTGCCGTTGCCCTTGTCCACGTACACCGTCTTGCGCAGCCCGGAATCGATCACCGCTTCCTTGGGCACTACCAGCCCCGCCGGAATGTGCACCGCGAACTCCAGGTCGGCATACATATCGGGCTTCAACGTGAAGCGCGGATTGTCCGCCTCCAGCCGCATTTGGAGCGTCCGCGAAACCGCGTCGAATTGCGGCAGCACGTTGCCCACCCGGGCTTGGAATGTCGTGCCGGGGATCTGCGCCAGCGACACGCGCGCGGCGGCGCCCGGCATCAGGGAGCGCGATTCCGCTTCCCCCACGTTGGCCAATATCCAAACGTGGCTGAGATCCACGATGCGGTAGAACTCCATGCCGCGATCGAATCTCTGTTCGGGGGTTACCTTGCGGGAGACAATGAAACCGGTCGCCGGCGCCACCAGGTTGACCGCCTGCAGCACCTTCCTGGTTCGGGCGATTTCTTCAATCTGCGGATGCGACATGCCCATGCCCTCCAGGTTCGTGAGGGCATCGGAGAGGGCCAGCTTCAACCGGTCCATGGCGTCTGGTTCATCCCCGTCCTTGAAGCGGTCCAGTTGGTTCAGGGCGAACAGGTACGCCTGTTGGGCCACCTGGAAATCCCGCGAGTAGATCGCCACCAGCGGTTGCCCCTTCTCCACCAGGCTGCCGGTGGAGTCCGGGAAAATGTGGCGCACCCAGCCATCCACTTTGGCGGTGAGCGGGAACACGCGGGCTTCGTCCGGCACCACGCGGCCCAGTGCGCGGAATGTGCCGGCGCCGGGAGATTTCTCCACCTCGCCCAACCGCACACCAATCAACTGCTGTTTCTCCGCGCTGATCTTCACCCGGGCAGGCGCATTCCCGTCCGCGGCATCGGCTGGCGCCGCGGCCGGAGCGGCATCCTTGGCATACACCGGCGTCAGGTCCATCCCGCAATCCGGCGCTTTGCCCGGTTGCGCCGACCGGTAGCTGGGATGCATGGGGTCGTGATAGTAGAGAATCCTCGGTTCGGCCAAAGCCCGTGCGTTTACGGTGCGGTCGCGCCACCGTCCCACCCCGAACGCGCCCGTCATCAACAGCACCACCATCACCACGCTCTTGGGTTTCATGTAATCCTCGCTGGTCCTCCTCTCGAACAAAAAAACCGGCGCGCGAAACTCGCGCGCCGGCCGCGCTACTTGCGGGAAAACCTTATCCGACCACGTCGAACGGACGCATCATCTCGTTGTCTTCGTGCTCCAGGATGTGGCAGTGCCACATATAGCGGAAACGCTGCCCGGGGGTGACTTTCGTGCCGCTGGGCAGGTTGAACGTGGCGGCGATCTTGGTGACCATGCCGGGTTGGGCGATGACCACGTCCTTGCGCGCCGGGCTTTCATTGCGCGCCGGTGCTTGCGGGCGCCCCGTGTAGACCAGTTTGTGTGTGGCATCCCAAACCGTCTGGCTGAACTTCTGGCGCTCCAGGACATGGAATTCCACCAGGTGTACGTGGATGGGGTGCGCGTCGCCGGTGGTGTTCACCAGGTTCCAGACTTCCGTGGTGCCGGCCCTCGGGTTCTCCGTGACCGGGTCGAACCAGCGTAAGCCGTCCAACTGCCCGATGATCGGGTAGCCGTCCGATGCGCGGTCGGCTTCGCTCAATTCCAGATTGCGCTCGCGAACCGCCATCGAGGGGCTCAGCAATTGGAACGGTGCGAGCAGGCCCGGCACCGAACTTTCATCCGGTCCCGAAAGCGCCCTGCTGACGCGGAACTGCATCACTTCGGTGGGAACCACTTCGCCGCCACCCGGGTAGGGCGCCGGAGCGTCGTTGGTCAGCACCAGATGCTTCCCGGCGAATCCGGAAAAGTCGATGACGATGTCGAAGCGTTCCGCCGGAGCCATGGTGATATCGGTCATCGCCACCGGCGCCGGCAACAGTCCCCCGTCCGACCCGATCTGGATGAACATCGGTCCCGAATTGCCGGGTGCCCCGCTGCTGGTCATTTCCATCAGCTTCATGTGCAGGAAGCGGGCGTTGCACGCGTCCAGCATCCGGAAGCGGTACTTGCGCGGCTCCACGTCCAGGTACGGCCAGCATTTTCCGTTCACCAGCATGGTGTCGCCGAAGAACTCCGGTACCCAAACTTCCTGGGTGCCGGTGCGGTCGGTCGAATAGAGGAGAGAGCCGTCCGGGTTGAATAGCCGGTCCTGGATTATCAGCGGGATTTCAAACTTGCCCTTCGGCAGGTTCAGAGCGTCCTCGGCAGGGTCGCGGATGATGTAGAAGCCCGCCAGTCCCGTGTACACGTTCAGGCGGCTGATGCCGAGCGCGTGATCGTGATACCACAGCGTCGTGCCCGGCTGGTCGTTCGGGTAAGTGTAGACCGGCGTCTTAAAGTGCGGTCCCACCTGTTTGAATCCCGGGGTGAACCAGGCCTCGGCATAACCGTCGCTCTCCGGAAGCGTCTTGATGCCGTGCAGGTGCACCACGTTGCGCACTTCCGGCGCGCCCATGTCGGCGCCGTGGAGCAGGTGGTCGACCGCGTACGACAGAAGGTGATTGGGCGGCAGTTGGCTATCCCACAGAAAACTGGCTGGGGTACCTTTCGTAACTTCAATCGTCGGACCCGGGTAAGTGCCGTTATAGCCCCAGAGTTTGGTGGGCGGCAGATCCCGGTGCAGTTTCTGGTGAAACTGCGACATGATGACATGGTTGACCCCAGTCGTCGGCCGAAGCGTCGTCGGGATCGGTAGCGGATCTACGTACCTCGCGAGTCCAGCGCCGGTTTGGCCAAAGATCGGGATTTTCGGGCCGATCAGGCCGAGCGTTCCCGCGGCCAATCCCGCTTTCAAAAAAGATCGTCGTTGCATTGGTGACTCTTCCCTCCGTAGAAATTCAACAAATGGTTGCTTGGCCGAACGAACGGCGGCACTCTTGTGGAGTGCGACGGATCGCTCGTTTTCGGCTCGGGGGTCGGTCCGGACCTGACTTCTCGCGCCCCTTTATGTAAGAGAAGTGTAAAGGTTCTGTAAGTAACCCGGCCACCAGCAAAACCCCGAATGAGCGGCGGGAAAGTCTGCGGTGAGTTTTTCGACGATCGAAAAGGGGACAAGCCGCTGGCTAATAGCGCAGGCGATCCGGCTTGCGGCCCCACTCCTCAAACGGTTGCGTGCGCAACTCATCCGCCAGGTGGATCATGGGAATCGATCTTTGCGCGTGGGGCACGGCGATCTGCTGGTAGATGAAGGAGTCGTCGAAGCCGGCAGCGGCGGCTTCCTGGTGGGTCGCGGCGAAAAACACCCGGGAGGGGCGCGCCCAATAGATCGCTCCCAGGCACATGGGACAGGGCTCGCAGGAGGCGTACACGTCGCATCCAGTGAGCTGAAAATCGCCCAGCACCCGGCAGGCCTCGCGGATCGCGACGATCTCGGCGTGCGCCGTCGGATCGTTGGCGCGGGTCACCTGGTTGGTTCCCGCGGCGATCACCGTCCCGTCCTTGACCACCAGGGCCGCGAACGGACCGCCATCGCGCCGCACGTTGGCCACCGCCATCTCGATGGCCTGTCTGATGAGTGAGGTCGACATTTGTCTGGCCGCCGCTCCGCCCCTCATTAGCCTACACGATCTGCGGTTGGTGGGCGAAGCCTAGGAACAGACAGCGAATTTCCGGCAAACGGCGCCGGAAATTCATGTCCTGGCGAAGACCCGGGGACAGACAGCGAATTTCCGGCAAACGGCGCCGGAAATTCATGTCTGTCCCTAGGCTTCGATCAGTCCGGCGCGGATGGCATACCGCACCATGCTGGCGGTTTCATGCACTCCCAGTTTCTCCAGGATCCGGCTGCGATGCGAATCGGCGGTCTTATAGCTGATGCCCAGTTGGGCGGCGGCTTCCTTGGTGGATCTTCCCCCGGCGATCAGCACCAGCACCTGGCGTTCGCGTTCGGTTAGCGCAAAAACCAGCCGCATCGACTCCCGGTCGGGCGTAAACATGCGGGTCCGGCGCTCGGAGACGTCCATGGCGGTCCCCATGAAGCCCACAAAAACGGTGTCTTCGATCAGCGGCGACCCCGCGTTCTCAATCCAGGCCCACTCGCCGTCGGCGCGCTGCACGCGGTATTGCACACGGAACGGACTGCGCGCGGTGAAGGCCTTCAGATAGGTTTCCAGGCAGAAATCGCGATCGTCGGGATGGATGCCCTCGGCCCACCCGTTGCCCAGTTCCTCGTGCAAGGTGCGGCCGCGGAATTCCAGCCAGGAACGGTTGAAGAAGGTGTACATCGCGTCCGTCCCCGACATCCACACCATTACCGGAGAGGCGTCCAGGAGTTCCCGGAAGCGCTGCTCCCCACTCACCTTTTTTTGCCTGAGGTAGTCCAGATCCGCTTCGGCTTCAGCCAGCTTGAGGCGAAGAACCGTCATTTCGTCGATTTGATATCCCGGGGCCATTTAATTTCCAGTCAAAAAGTAATGATAGGCGTTATGACTACTAGGCGTAAAGTACCAAATTAGTTTACTATTGTCCGCGGAAATGTAATATCCATCGGGTAAACCCCTGATTTAGCTTAACATTATGTGGAACTTCTTGATTCTTGGGCGGAATAATGAATGAAAGGCCCATGACGTCAGCCCCCCTCGAGACGGACGACGAACTCCTGCTTCGCATGCAAAGTGGCGACGAAGAGGCGTTCCTGACGCTCTACCGCCGGCGGCAGGCGGGATTGTTCCGCTTTGCCCTGCACATGAGCGGCTCCATGCCGGTGGCGGAGGATGTGACGCAGGAGGTCTTTCTGGCGCTGTTGCGCGAGGGTTGCGGCTACGATCCGGAGCGCGGGACGCTGTCGGGCTACCTGTTTGGGATCGCCCGGAAGCTGGTCCTGCGGCACCTGGAGCGCGGGCGGAGCGATGTGGCGCTGGATACCGATTGCGATGATTTCGCGCAGCCGGAGCTGGCGGTTCTGGACGATCCGCTGCTGGATCTGACCCGGCGCGAAGGGATCGACGCGCTGCGGCGCGCCGTTCATGCCCTGCCGCGGAGATATCGCGAGGTGGTGGTTCTGTGCGACCTCGAGGAAGTGGATTACGCCGCCGCCGCGGTGGCGTTGGGCTGCCCCATCGGCACGGTTCGTTCGCGGTTGCACCGGGCGCGCGGGTTGCTGTTGGAAAAGTTGCACCAGGAGCGGAATCCCCGGCAAGCTCTTGGAATGCTCAAGCCGGTGAGGTGTGAATCATGAATTGTCAGGAATTTTGGAATACCATCCCGGAGCTGGGCGATTGCGAAGGCAGCCGCCATTTGTTGGACTGTCCCGCGTGCGCGGCCCGGATGAGCCGGCATCGGGAGTTGGAAGCCGGTTTCCGCGCGGTGGCCGCCGGTTTTCGGCGGGTGGAAGCGCCGCCCCGCGTAGAGGCCCGATTGCGCTCCGCCTTCCGCCGCCAGGCGGGGAGTGAGTTTCGCGCGCCGTCGCGCCGCTGGATCCCCGTGGTCACCTGGGCCGCGGCCTTCGCCGCGATGATCGCCCTGGCCGTTTTCCTGGTGCGCCCCCGGCAGCCCGAGGCCGCACGTCCGCCGGTGCAGCGCACTCTCGAGTTGGCCATGCTGCAACCGCAAGCCGACTCCGACGGTTTTATTCCGCTGCCCAATTCGGCCTGGTTGGCTTCAGGTGACGCAGCGGATGAAGACGATGTGAACCTGGTCCGGGTGGAAGTACCGCGCAGTGCCATGATTGCGCTGGGTCTGGATGTGAGCGCCGATCGCGCGGAGGAATTGGTGGCAGCCGATGTCATGCTCGGCTCCAACGGCATCGCGCGCGCCGTGCGTTTCTTGGATTAGCAAGTTTGGCAGGAAGAAGAGGAATTACGATGCGAATGACAATGATTGCCCTGATCGCGCTGGCCGCCGGCGCTCTGGCGCAGGGTCCGCCGCCGGGCCGCGGCGGGCGAGGACGCATGGGCTTCGATGGACCTCCGGGCCGAGGTGGGCCGGCCGGCGAATCCGGCGCCGGGATCCTCCGGGCGGGAGTGAAGAACGCCCCGTTCTCCGCGGACGTAATCACCGAAAGCTCGCACACTCTGGCCGATGGCAATCGCATCCGCCAGACGCTCAACTTGAAGGTCTACCGGGATAGCGAAGGCCGCACGCGACGCGAGCAGGCGGTCAACTTAAACGGATTGGCGCCGGACTCCAATATGCAGCAGATGGTCTTCATTAACGACCCGATTGCCGGCGTGAGTTATTCGCTGAACATCAAGGAACGCACCGGCGTGAAGAGCGTGCGGAATAGCGACGGACGCGGCTTCCAGCGCCAATCGCAGGGCGCGAGCGGACGTGGGCCTGGGCCGCGCCCCGGAGGACCGGACGGGCGCCAGGTCCGGATGAACGGCGTGGCCACCGAATCGCTCGGCCGCCAGACCATCGAAGGGGTGCAGGCGGAAGGCCGGCGCACCACTATGACCATTCCCGCCGGACAGGCGGGCAACGAACTGCCCATCCACATCGTTACCGAAAGCTGGTATGCGGCGGAGTTGCAGACCACGGTACTCTCCAAGCACTCGGATCCGCGCAACGGGGAAACCGTGACGCGGTTGACCAACATCAGCCGCGGCGAACCCTCGCGCATCCTGTTCGAAGCGCCGGCCGATTACAAGCTCAGCGAATCCGCGGCGGGCATGCCGCGCCCCCGCGGCGCGGGACAGGGGAAGCAGTAGAAAAAGAGAGTCCGAGCTTCGCTCGGATGCACAAGGCAGAGCCTTATGCCACCTATGGGGAGCTGCGGCCGCCCTTCTCGAGGCGCTCGATGGCTTTGGCGAATTCTCCCGGTGTGTGGATCACAATCGTTTTTCCGCCGAGCCGCGACATGGCGCTCTTGATGGTGTCCGACAGGGCCGCCGCCGGGCTGAAAAATGGGGTGATTTGAAAATAGTAGAACTGCGGCCCGTGCTCCGCCGGCTTCTCCAGGCTGGCCTGCGGCACGCGGTCGAAATACCGCGTCATCGGTCCCAGGAAGAGCACCACATCGCTGGGCGGCTGCGCCTCGATTTCGCGGTTGACCAGATCGGTCAGCAGGTCCACGTGCCCGCGCGGGTTTTGCAGCACCTGAAAATCCACCAGTCCCAGTTCGATATTGTTCATCGCCTGTGAGACCTGCGCCATGTCCCGAAGCAGGAAGCCTTCCTTGCGGTACAGTTCCCTCTGCTGATCGAGGTTGAACAGCACGAGGCGAACGGACTGCGCCGGCACGCGCTCCAGCAGCGCCGATACCGTGCTCATCAGGGTCACCATATCGTTGGGCCGCATGCGCGTGCGGCGCGGGAACAAAGGGGCGGTGTGCAGGAAAATCGTCAGCCGCAGGGGCGCCGCGTCGTCGGTTTCCCGCGGGAGGATTCGCGACCCGCGCAGCCCGAGCTCCCACACCGTATCCGGCGGCATCGCCACCTTTACCTTGCGCTCCGCGCGGCTCAGGTGAACGTCGACGCGCCAGCTCTTGCGGCACGCGCGGCCCGAATCGTCCAACATCATCCAGCGTACGTTATAGGCGCCTTCGCCGAGCAGGTAGCCGCCGCCCACGCTGGCTTCGACATTGGTCTTGGGCACTTGCGGCAGGGAGATCCGCGAAATCAGGTACACCGGCAAGTGGGCGCCGCCCTCGGGCGTGATGCGGGTCAGCGTGGTCCACCCGTGCCCGCTGCCGATGTACTGATTCATCGGCAACATGACCATGTACCCCGCCTGATACCGGAAGCTGTAATTCAGCGAGGGCTTAATCGGCGACACCTCGCAACGCAGCACCGGCTCGCCGGGCTGCGGGCTTTCCAGTTGTGCGATCACGGAGCGCAGCCGGTTCGGATTATTGACGATGCTCTGCGCCCGCGCCGCCGAACACGCGGCGAGAGCGAGAATCAGGGCGTACCGCATCTCTTCTATCTTAGCCAGGGAATGCTGGCGCGATGTGTAGTTTCGCGCGACAATTAACTCTTAACTCCCATGAGAATCCGACGCCCGATCTTCGTTTTCTTTTTCCTTGTCCTCACCGCGACGGCCGCCGTGCAGACGCCCGAGCAGTATTTCGGCTTCCGCATCGGCAGCGATAAAAAGCTGGTTCGCTGGGACAAGATCGTCGAGTACATGCAGGCCGTGGCCAATGGCACCGACCGCGTCAAGTTCCGCAATCTCGGCCCCACCACCAACGGGAATCCCTTCGTCATGCTGGAGATCAGTTCCGCCGAAAACCTGCGCAATCTCGACAAGCTGAAGAACCTGGAGCGCAAGCTCTACTTCCAGGGCGGCGCCCCCACCGACGCCGAGCGCGACGAGATCTTCCGCTCCGGCAAGGCCGTGGTGTTCATCACCAACAACATCCACTCCACCGAAATCGGCGCGTCGCAGATGGTGCTGGAACTGGTCCACAACCTGGCCACCAGCGATTCGCCGGCCGTCAAAAAGGTGCTCGACAACGTCATCCTGCTGCTGGTGCCATCGCTCAACCCGGATGGCCAGATCATGGTCACCGACTGGTACAACAAGACCCTCGGCACGCCCAGCGAAGCCAGCCCTCTGCCGTACCTCTATCACAACTACACCGGCCACGATAACAACCGCGACATGTACCTGTTCAGCCAGAAGGAAAGCCAGATGGCCGCGCAGGTTCTGTGGCACGAGTGGTTCCCCTCCATATGGCTGGACGAACACCAGCAGGGCACCAGCGGTCCGCGCATCTTCACCATGCCGGCCACCGACCCCATCAACCCCAACGTGGACCCGTTGATCTATCGCCTCAACGGCGTGTTCGGCCAGTCGCAGGCCGCGGCATTGGAAGCCGAAGGCAAGACCGGGATCATCTTCAACTCCACGTATACGAACTTCTGGCAGGGCGCCATGGCGTGGGCCGGATGGTGGCACAACCAGGTGGGCCTGCTGACCGAAGTGGCGAGCGCCCGTATCGCCACGCCGGTGGTGCAGCAGAAGGCCGACGCGACGCGCGGCGCGTCCGCCTCGGCGCCCGCGACAGGTGGACGCGGAACGGCCACCGGCGCGGCCGGCGCGCCGAGCGATTTCGAAAGCGAGCGGCGCCGCGCCTTTGAGCACCCCGACGATCCCCTGCCGGCGCCGCGCGACGTCACCCCGCGCACCGAGTATCCCCGCCCCTGGCTGGGCGGCCGGTGGACGCTGCGCGACATCGTGGACTACGAATTGATCGCCACCAACGCGCTATTGGAAACCGCCGCCGACAGCCGCGAGACCTTGCTCCACCAGATCTACAGCATCAACCGCAACACCATCGAGGCGGGCAAGAAGGGCGAACTCGGGCAGGATAAGGACAAGACGTTTGCGATTCTCATCCCGGCCGGCGGCCAGCACGATGCCAACGAGGCCATC
>JADGNS010000774.1 GCA_017883355.1 Candidatus Solibacter sp. | reverse complement strand
TGTGGAACGGCTCTCCAGCGAGCACACAGCGCAGTGTCTCAACTATCTGCGAGCCTCCGGCCGGACCGTTTGTCTTCTGGTCAATTTCCAGAAGCCCAAAGTCGAGTGGAAGCGTATCGTCCATCGGTTTCCGGATTCACAAGCCGATTGAAGCGCCGATTAGGGCGGAGTGACTCAACTTGGCTCGTCCATCTATTTCCTGGACACTACACTAGCTCTTGGGTGCCCGATGGGTGCTGGGCGCGCCGATGTGGATATGCGCGCCGGTGGCCTTTCCCGGCACGGCGCTGCGGAAAGCCAGGAAGGTCACGCGCTTTTCGGTAAGGTAGCGACGCGCCCACACACCTTCCGGTTGCGACGGACCGACGGCCAGGTCGAAGCGTCCGCTATGGTCGAAGCCCATGGCGCGATGGACGGCGCTCTCGCCCCGCGTGCTCACCGGCAGCGGCTTACCGAAATGCTTGAGGAAGGCCTGCTCCATCTCCGCCAAATCCGCCGCGCCGAAGGCGCCCACACCGTCGAAGCGCTCGGTCAGCCCCACCATGGCGGACGGGAAATAGGCCAGGCGCCTCTCCAGTTCCCAATCGGCCTGGGCCATCGCGGTCGATTCCAGCCTGCGCCGCCCCTGCGCTTCGGCGACATCGCAAACCCTGCGGGCAACGTCCATTTCCCGGCGTAATGGTTCGAGCGCGCCGGCAGCGGCCGCACCGGGGGCCTGCTTCGCCGCGGCGTAGGCGAGTTTCCGGCGCATGTAGCGGCGGCCGGCAGCGGTCACCAGGGAGTTGGCCTGACCCTCGTTGAGATCCGGGATTTCCAGGAGTTTGCGGACCACGGCCCGATCGTATTCATCGTCCACCGAGTCGCCGGCGAGCGCCGCGGCCGATTGGTCCAGTCGTGAGTTGTCCGCCCACTTTGCCGTATTCTCTTTGGCCCTGGCGAAAAAATATACGGCGCCGGCCAGCAGGAGAATTGCGGGAACCACCACGGCGGGAAAGCGCATCCCCACCATTTTACTATGGATGCGCCTTACCGGCTGAATCCGATTCCCACTTCCAACTGGTTGCGTGGCGACCGCGTGGAATCCTGGTTAAACGTCGCCCCGTTCCAACGCGTAAAGCGGACCTCCGGTGTCACCTTGATATTGAATTCATCGACGAACCGGAAGCCCGCGCCCACCGTGGCGCCGACGAGCATTCGCTTCGCCACCTGAGCGGTAATCTGGTTGTTCGCCGTGGTGGCGTCCGCGTTGGTGATGTTGTTCGTCGTGCGCACCGACGACGCCAGGCGCGCCGTCGCCCCGCCGGACAAGTAAAGACGCGAAAGCACGCCGGACGAGCGCAGATTCCTGTGCACCAGCACCGGAAGATCGAAGAGCCGGGCCTTGCTGGTTTCCGTCGTGGTCTTGTGCGACCGCTCGTCGGCGGACGTGGTGGGGTCGTCGGTGCCCGAAAAGACGTCCGTGACCTTGGTGTACCGCAGGCGGTTGAAGATCACATCGGCGGTCAGCAAAGTTCGCCTGGAAAGCGGGGCCTCGATCGCCAACCCGCCTCCCAGCAGGAAGGAGTGAGTGGTGGTATTGAAAATCGTGTCGTAGTTGACCTTGGAGATGGTGGCGGTGGTCATGACCTGGCCGTTATTCATTACGCTGAACTGCCGGGCGGGCAGGGTCCGCACGCGAAAGCCGATGGCCACTTTTCCCTTGGGTGCTTCACTGGTTTTCTCCGCGGCGGCAGACGGCGGCGGTGGATTCTTCTCGCCAGGGCCGGGAGTCTGCCCGGAAAGGACAGGCACGGCGACAGCGAGAAGTCCGTACCATAACGCCACTGCCCGTCGTCCGCGATTCGGTACTGTCATGCAATTACCTCGGTTAGTGTGATCACTACAGGAACTGACTGCGCCGTCCGCTACACCGTGCCAAAGATGCACACCTGGTGACGCACGAAGTTCACAGAGTGAGTGCCCGCGCAGTTCTTACGGGCGTGCCGCTGAAAGAAAGCAGACGCGCACTTGTCTTCCAGGGTTTCACCTCTGTACTCTTAGAATACGGTAACGCGGATTGCACGCGTCGCGTCGCACTATTTCGGCCCGACGCTTCCGGCCGGAGGTTAGGGCCCAGGGGTGGCATTTTGCCGCCCTGCGGTCCACGTTTTTCAGGCAGTCTGTCATTCAAGAAAACATTCCGTTCCGCGCGCGACGTTCCTGCGCCCGCTAGCGGAACCAAACAGTGAGGCAAGCATGGTTCGTCGGTTTAATCGGTTTTTGCTCTTTTTCATTTCGTCTGCTTTGCTGTTCGCGCAATCGGAAACGGCCACCCTCCGCGGCACCATCACGGATACTTCCGGGGCTCCGATTGCCGGGATTCAACTGGTCCTCTTCGAGTCCGGCAAGGAGTTGAGCGTGCGCGAGGTCTCCACCAGCGGGGGCGGCCACTACGCGGCGCCGTTCCTCAGGCCGGGAACTTACACCGTCAAAATCGACGCCAACCACTTCCAGACCTTCCAGGCCGACGGCATACTGCTGCTGGCGGGGCAGGAGCGAAACTTCGATGCCCAACTCAAGCCGGAAGCGCGCGACGAAACGGTAATGCGCGACGAAGCGTCCACTCCCGTCCAATCGCAAAACGGCACCGTTTCCGGCATCGTGGATTTCAAGCGCGCGTGGCAAGACGCTCCGTTTGTCGACCTGCACCCCTCGGTGCTTCCCCTGCTGACACAAGCCCCAGCCACTCAAGGGAACACTCTGGGCAATCAGGCCGGCCTGGTGATCTCCGGCATCTCCGGGCGCAACCAGCAGACCTGGGCGCTCGATGGCGTGGCGCAGGACACCACCACCCAGACCGGAAACCCCGCCTTCTTCGAGACCGCCGAGGTGGCCATCGCCAACCCCGGCGTGGATTCCGCAAAACCGGTCCACGTCGAGATGATCTCCAAGCACGGCAGCGAGGGCATCCACGGACTGGTTTATTACAAGCGCGGCTCTTCGGCGTTTAACGCGAAGTCCTACTTCGACACCGCAAAAACCTCGTACAAACTCAGTGAGGCCCAGGGCGAACTCGGCGGCGCCATGATCCCCCACTGGACTTATTTCTACGGCGGCGGCATGTACCAGAAGACGCCTTACAGCCAGACCCTTTACGCCGACGTCCCGACGACGCAGATGCGCACGGCCGATTTTAGCCAGTTCCTCAGCGCCCAGACTGCACCCAACGGTAAGGCAGTGATCGTCCGCGATCCCAGAAACGGAGCGCCCTTCCCCGGCAATCTGATCCCTGCCAACCGCGTGGCCCTGGTTTCTTCGCACTACATCACCAACTACTACCTGGCCCCGAATGCGGGCGCCGCCAACGCCTTCACCCAGAACTACTCCTGGGTCCATCCCTACGGCTCCGATGCCTACGTGGGCAACTGGCCGTTCGGCCGCATCGATCAGCGCCTGACGGCCGGCACCCAGGTGTTCTTTCGCTGGATGCAGAATCAAACCGCCTCGATCGCGTCGGGAAGCGTCGGCGAACAACTGAACTCCACCCAGAGCATCCGCTATCGCGGATACGTGGTCTCCGGTGTCACGGCGCTGACCTCCAGCCTCACCGACCAGATGTCGGTGGGCCATACCGCGGTGAACCTCAAGCAGGGCGAGGCCGAAAGCAAATTCACTCCG
>JADGNS010000773.1 GCA_017883355.1 Candidatus Solibacter sp. | reverse complement strand
TTGATCGGGTTGCTCGCCAGCATTGCCCGTCTCCGCTTCACCGGCACACGCAGATTAACATGCACTCCGCCGAGGCCCAGGGAAAAGGGGACATTTCTATTTTGCCGGGAAGGGGACATTTCTACTTTGCCTTGACAGGAACAAGCCTTCAGTTTGCGCCGTCGGGCTGCAAGGGGTACAATCATTGGACCCTGGGTCCAAAAACGGAGATCCGAGTGAGTAGACGGTCACCTACCCAGGAGGCACCGGAATCGGAATTCCGGCTGAAAGGGGAGGGGTAAATGAAGACCTTAACGATTGCAGCAACTCTAGTTCTGGCCGGCGTCATTGCTTATGGCGTGGCGGCCCATGCGCAGCCGGCTGGCGGTGGTAAGGCGGATCCGGTGAAGGTGGATGCCAAGCATTACAAGGTGGAATTCGAGAATGAAAGCGTACGCGTCCTACGCATCTCTTATGCACCTGGAGAGAAGTCGGTGATGCACTATCACCCCGCCTCAGTGGCGGTCTTCCTCACCGACGGCAAGACTCGTATGACCACGCCCGACGGGAAATCGGAAGACACTCCGGCCAAGGCTGGGGTAGCCAACTGGGCACCCGCCGGGAGCCACCTCCCGCAGAATGTGGGTGACAAGAGGTTTGAGGTGATCCTGGTGGAGTTGAAGAAGTAGACCGCTTAAGCGCACGCCCTACCCTGCTGACTTTTCCAACTCCAGCAGCAGGCGCTTGCGCCACAACCCGCCGCCGTAGCCGCCCAGTTCCCCGCTTTTGTTTACCACGCGATGACAGGGAATCAGAATCGCGATCCGATTGCGCCCGTTCGCGGTGCCCACCGCGCGCGACGCTCCAGGACGCCCCACCGCCCGCGCCAGTTCCTCGTACGAGCGCGTTTCGCCGTAGGGAATCGCCAAGAGGCGCGTCCATACCTCGCGCTCGAAGGCCGTTCCCGGATAGGCCAGCGGAACGGTGAATTCGCGGCGCGTTCCCGCGAAGTACTCTCCCAACTCCGCGCGCACCTGTTCCAGATGGGCCGTCTCTCCCGGGACCAGCGCCATCTGAAAGCGCTGCCGCAGGGTATCGAATTGCGCCTCCAGCATGCGCCGCTCGGTGAACTCCAGCAGGCAGATGCCGGCATCCACCGCTCCCGCCACCATCGGCCCCATGGGCGTCTGCACCCAGGAGAGCCGGATGCAATCGCCGTCGCGCACCTGCCCCGGCGGCGTGCCGAACACGCGGGCAAACGCGCTGCGGAAGCCGCTGTGCGAATCGAAACCGGAGTCGAAGACGGTCTCGTCGAGCGCTTTCCCGCCGCGGATACTTTCGAATGCCTTGCCCAGGCGCCGCGCGCGACAGTAGGCCTGAAACGTCATGCCGTAGTCGCGCAAAAACTGGCGGCGCACACGGCTCGGGTCGAGCCCCATCTCGCGCAGTTCGCCTTCGCGAATCCTCACATCGGCACTCGCGTCGAGCCGCGCCAGCAGTTCGCGCACCCACCCTGGCGCCGCGCTCTCCGTGGGGCAGCAGCGCTTGCACGCGCGATAGCCGGCGAACAGCGCGTCCTTGACGGTGGCAAAGAACTCCACGTTCTCGGGCCGCGGCTTTCGCGCCGGGCACGCCGGCAGGCAGAAGATCCCGGTGGTCCGCACCGCGGTGTAGAACACGCCGTTGTAAGACGCGTCCGACGCCAGGAAGGCGCGCTGCATTTCGTTGACTGACGGTAGTACCTGCATGCTGAGAGTCTACCCGCCCATCCCGCCGATGCGCCACCGAAAAAAGCGCGCCGAATTCGGCTGGGCCCCGTACACGGCGGAGCCACGTCCGGGCTTCGCTCGGATGCACAAGGCGGAGCCTTATGGCACCAGGATTCAGCCGGTAGGCCGGCTTCCCTTCACCGTGGGCAGGAACGCGGTCAACAGTCCGATGGCGGGGAGGAACGCGCAGACGCGGTACACGAACTCAATCCCCCGGGCGTCCGCCAGTTCGCCCAGCAGGGCAGCACCGATGCCGCCCATGCCGAAGGCGAGACCGAAGAAAAGTCCGGAGACCATTCCCACTCTGCCGGGGATCAGATCCTGCGCGTAAACCAGAATCGCGGAGAACGCCGACGCCAGCACCAGGCCGATGATCACGCTCAGGACCTCCGTCCAGAACAGATTCGCATAGGGCAGGGCGAGCGTGAACGGCAGCACGCCGAGGATGGAGCACCAGATCACGTACTTGCGCCCGATGCGGTCGCCCACCGGGCCGCCTATCACGGTCCCCGCCGCGACCGCGCCGAGGAATACGAACAGGTGCACCTGCGCGGTCTGCACCGTGACGTGGAACCTGGCGATCAGGTAGAACGTGTAATAGCTGCCCAGGCTCGCCAGGTAGAAATACTTGGAGAAGATGAGCGCGATCAGGATCGCCATCGCCCACGCGACCTGGCGGCGCGGCAGGCGCGTTTCGGTGGCGCGCATGGCCCGCGATTTCGGCGTCATGCTGGGATGGCGCTTGTACCACGCGCCCACGCGCAGCAGGATCATGATGGCGACCAGCGCCAATGCGGAAAACCACGCGATGCTGCGCTGTCCGGCGGGCAGCACGATAAACGCGGCCAGCAAGGGGCCCATCGACGACCCGGCGTTGCCGCCCACCTGGAACAGCGATTGCGCGAGACCATGCTGCCCGCCCGAGGCCATGCGCGCCACGCGCGACGATTCCGGATGGAACACCGCCGACCCCATGCCGACCAGCGCCACCGCCGCCAACACGATGCCGAAGCTGGGCGCCGATGAGATCAGGATCAGCCCCACCATGGTGAAGGTCATCCCCACCGGCAGGGAGTAAGGCGTCGGGCGATGGTCCGTGTACAACCCCACCACCGGTTGCAAGAGCGACGCCGTGAGTTGCGAGGTCAGGGTGATCAGCCCGATCTGGCCGAAGTCCAGTCGGTACGATTGCTTGAGGATCGGGTACACGGCCGGGATCACCGATTGCATCATGTCGTTCAACAGATGGCAAACGCTGATCGCGGCCAGTATGCGGAATGCGGTCGCCGGCTCCCTCGCGTCGTCAGGCACTCTCCGTAGTGTAGCGGAACGATCGCTCTATTCCAGAACGTGGATGTTCTTCCCGGCGCAGATGGCCTTGAGGACTTGCGGCCACACGCTGACCGTGACTTCGCCGAGGTGGGCCTTGCGCAGGAGCAGCATCAGGGTGCGCGATTGCCCGATTCCGCCGCCGATGGAGAGGGGCACGTCGTGGCGCAGAATCGCCTGATGGTACGGGAAGCGGAGGAAATCCATCTGGTTGGTGATCTTCAACTGCCTTTGCAGCGTCTCGGCGTTCACCCGGATTCCCATGGAGCTCAGCTCGTGGCGCCGCTGGGTGACCTGATTCCACACCAGGATGTCGCCGTTCAGACCGTGGCACGGCCGGCCGTCGATCGACCGCGTCTCCGTACACCAATCGTCATAATCGGCGGCGCGCATCTCGTGCGGATAGCCGTCTTTCAGGGTCCACCCGATGCCGATGAGGAATACGCCGGGACACTCCTGCAGCAGCCTGGTCTCGCGCTGTTTTCGCGGCAGGTCGGGGTACATGTCGAGGACGTCCTCGGCGTGCAGGAAGGTCAGCTTCCGGGGCAGGTTCGGATAGCGCGGATTCTTCAGGGCGGGGAAT
>JADGNS010000050.1 GCA_017883355.1 Candidatus Solibacter sp. | reverse complement strand
GCCGAGGTGCTGATCAAGGCCGGCGATTTCAAGACCGGCGACGTGGCCAATTTCGAGCGTGTGAACGAGGGGCTGGAGAAGATTCGCAAGGCCGTCCGGCGCGCCGGATACCTGGACGCGAAGGTGACGAGCGAGCGCAGCATCGATGATGCGAAGAAGGCCGTGGACGTGGCGGTGCATATCGAGCCCGGCGCGCTGTACACGATGGGGAAACTGACTTTGGTGGGGCTGGATCTGAACGGCGAGGCGGAAATCCTGCGCATCTGGACGTTGAAGGAAGGCA
Organism: Candidatus Solibacter sp.; assembly: GCA_017883355.1. Classification (GTDB taxonomy): domain Bacteria; phylum Acidobacteriota; class Terriglobia; order Bryobacterales; family Bryobacteraceae; genus Solibacter. The sequence goes on along the minus strand of JADGNS010000050.1, from coordinate 11,321 downwards.
AGACGCTGAATCCGGAGTATCCCGATTATTTCCTCAATCGGATCAAGGAAGAGGGGCTGTTCGAGGGGCTAGGGGCAACCAAGGCGGACTTGAAGGTGGACGAGAAGAAGCACTCGGCGGATGTCACGCTGACGTTCACGGGGGAAGATCCGACGAAGCTGCCGGGACGCCGCGGGGGGCGTGGCGGGCGCGGGGGCGGGGCCTGGCCCTTAGCAGGGCGGCAGGGCGCCTTCCGGCGACCGCTGGGGGGCGACCGCTGAATGAACGGCAGCTTGCCCGTCCGGCTTTCCCAGTCGGCTGCGCTGGTGGTGATCGATGTGCAGCGGGCGATCGATCATCCCAGTTGGGGCGAGCGCAACAATCCGGGGGCGGAGGCCAATATCGGCGCGCTATTGGGCGCGTGGCGGGCGAGCGGACGGCCGATCTACCATGTGCGGCACGATTCCACGGAGGCGCAGTCGCACTATCGTCCGGGGCAGGCGGGCCACGAGTTTAAGGTGGAGGCGATGCCGCGCCCGGGGGAAGCGGTGATAGGCAAGCGGACCAACAGCGCGTTCATCGGCACGGATCTGGAGGCGCGGTTGCGGGCGGCTGGGGTGGAGACGCTGGTTGTGGCGGGCGTGATCACGAATAACTCGGTGGAGGCCACGGTGCGGATGGCGGGGAATCTGGGGTTCGAGACGTTGGTGGTGGAGGACGCGTGCTTCACGTTCGGACGCAGGGATTGGAACGGGACGTGGCGAACGGCGGCGGAGGTGCATGCCATGAGTCTGGCGAATCTGGAGGGCGAGTATGCAGCGGTGGTGGGGACGGCGGCGGTGTTGGGGGCGGTGGGATCGCTTGGGTGACCTGGCGTTCAGCCAAAGAACCCTTCGACGAGCAGGCGCTCCAGATGGCGGCTGCCGTGGACTACGCGGACCAGGTCAACTCCGTCCTGCAATGGAAAGTAGAAGAGAAGTATCTTCCCAAACCCATCGGAGACGGGAAATCGCCGCATATTCCGTAACTCGGGCGTCCGAACGAAAAATGCAGCGCCACTCTCGGGTTGGGTGGAGAGCAAATCCAGCGTCTCGTCGGCTGCCCGGAGAAATCGGTCGGCCACTTCAATGCTGGCGTTCTCGGCGTACCAGACCCACTGCTGAATGAGGTCGCGTCTTGCGGCCTCGTGTTTCAGCACACGGGCCATCAGGCCTTCTTCCGGGATTTGCGCCCCTCAAACTGTTTCAGAGCCTCCCGCCGGATATCGTCCCAGTCCTGGCGTGTCATCTCGGTCGGTCCGCTGCCTTGAATGCCTTCCAGGAGCAAGGCTTCGAGCTTTTCCTGGGCCTTGCGCTTCTCATCGTCGCGGATGAGATCGCGAACGTATTCGCTGACGCTGCTGTAACGCCCCGATCCCACCTGGAGGTCAACGAACTCCTTGAGTTGTTCCGGAAGAGAGATGTTCATCGTCTGCATCATGCACCTTCGGTTGCTTGGCTCACGATAGCACGGATGGCAACAAATGGCAAATATTGTCACGACGGAGACGCGGAGAGACCTGCGGGAAGACATGCCCCCACGAATTGGGTCACGGCAGCCTTGGAAGGCTACGCTACGAAGGGGCGGGAGGTCTGGAAATGAGGGAGGTCAGTCGCCGAGTTTCCAGAGGAGTTGGCGGAGCATGCCCAGGATCACGGGGACGTCGCGGGCGGGGATTTCGAGGCGGCGGATGAGGCGGCGGACTTTTTCGTCGGTGGAGACGGCGGTCACGGGGTTGACGTAGCCGCTTTTGGCGAGGGCGTCGAGGAGGCGGAGGGTGATCTGCTCGGTTTCGGCGGCGGTGGCGGAAGCGATCTTGACGGGGCGTGCGGCGGCCGCCTTGGGGTCGCGGGCCATCTCGTAGAGGCAGAGGGCGACCGCCTGGCCGAGGTTCATGGAAAGGTCCTGGCCTACGGTGGGGATGCGGATCAGCCAATGGCAGTGGCTGAGATCTTCGTTGGAGAGGCCGAATTTTTCGCTGCCGAAGACGAGGGCGGCGGGTGCCGCGGGGAGGGCGCGGAGCAGCAGGCGCGCGCCGTATTCGAGGCGGCGGATGGGGTGCTGCAACTCGCGGTGTCCCACGCTGGTGGTGCCGACTACGAGGCGGCACTCGGCGACGGCTTCGGCGAGGGTGGCGAATTCCTCCGCTTTCTGGAGCAGGGGAGCGGCACCCACGGCGGAGCGCGCCTCGCGGAAGGCGACATCGTAGGGGCTGACCACGCAGAGGCGGGCGAAGCCGAAGTTGGCCATGGCGCGGGCGGCGGCGCCGATGTTGAGCGGGTTGCGCGTGGACACGAGGACGACGCGCAGATTATTCTTCCAGTTGGCGGCGATGCTTCGATCGTAGCCTATATCGAAGCGCACGGAAATCTGCTACTCTGCTGAGTGAAGCGCGACGCGCGCGCCAAATGGGGTAGTGTGTGGCCGTTGACTAATCTGTAGGAGTCTGTAACCCGATTTGACAACGAACCCCCAAACCCCCTAAACTAAATACTTTGCAACCGCGAATAGCTGGAGACGTGTGTCAATGAGTACCGAGTTCCCCACAAAGAATGGGATTATCCGCCAGTGGCATCTGATCGATGCCCAGGATGTTGTGCTGGGCAAGCTGGCTAGCAAGGCCGCTATGGTGTTGATGGGCAAGACAAAGCCCAGCTACACCCCGTTCATCGACGCGGGCGATCACGTGATCGTGATCAACGCCGCGAAGGTGAAGGTAACGGGCCGCAAGGAAGAGGACAAGCTTTACCGCCATTTCACCGGGTATCCGGGCGGACTGGTGGAGAAGAGTTTGAAGCGGGTACGCGCCGAAAAGCCGACTCGCATTATTGAGGATGCGATCGCTGGCATGCTCCCCAAGAACAAACTCGGCAAGCAGATGTTCCGGAAACTGAATGTTTACGCGGGTGACCAGCATCCGCACGCGGCACAGCAACCCGTCGCGTTGACGATCAAATAGCGAGCAGGAAGGTAACGGTTAGTGGCAGCTACTTTAGTTCAATATTTGGGTACGGGCCGCCGGAAGAGATCGGTGGCCAGAGTGTTCTTACGGCCCGGTACGGGCGAGATCAAGGTGAACAACCGCGCGTTCGAGAATTACTTCCCGACGGAAAGTACGCGCTTCGTGGTTCGGCAGGCGCTGGCTGCCACCGAGACCACGGACAAGTTCGATCTGCTGATCCTCGCCAATGGCGGAGGCGTCGCCGGACAGGCGGGCGCATGCCGTCTGGGAATTTCCCGGGCTTTAGTGGAGTTCAACGCGGAATTGCGGGGGCGGTTGAAGAAGCTGGGCTTTTTGACCCGCGACCCGCGGCAACACGAGCGCAAGAAGTACGGTCAAAAGGGCGCCCGCAAGCGGTTCCAGTTCTCCAAACGTTAAGTCTCCGCGAGGCCTGGAAGGCGGCAGCAGCGTCTTCCGGGCTTTGCTATCTGTCAACCGAATATCCGGCTCGAGACGCCCGCGTAAATCTCGCTTTGGACCGCGCGGCTTGCGAACCGAGCACGTAATTTTATTAGGAGTTATTTTGCCTGCAATCTCAATGAAGGAGTTGCTCGAAGCTGGCGTTCACTTCGGGCACCAGACCAAGCGCTGGAATCCGAAGATGAAAGAATACATCTTCGGCGAACGCAACGGCATTTACATCATTGACCTTCAGAAGACTCTGAAGATGTTCAAAGACGCCGCCCGGTTTGTGGGCGAAATGGCCGCGCAGGGCAAGAATGTCCTCTTCGTAGGCACCAAGCGCCAGGCGCAGGAAGCCATTGCCGAAGAGGCCAACCGCTGCCAGATGTACTACGTCAACCAGCGTTGGCTGGGCGGCCTGTTGACGAACATGCTGACGGTGCAGAAATCGATCAAGCGCCTCAAGGAACTGGAAGGCATGGCTTCGGTGGAAGGCGGCTATGCGGGCCGTCCCAAGAAGGAAGTCATCCGGCTGGAACGCGAGCGCAAACACCTGGATACGAACCTGTCGGGCATCAAGGACATGCCGGGTCTGCCGGATGTGCTTTTCGTGATCGATTCCAATAAGGAAGCGATCGCGGTGAAGGAAGCGCGGCGGCTGGGGATACCGGTGGTAGCCATCGTGGACACCAATTGCGATCCCGACGAAGTGGATTGGGTGATACCGGGCAACGATGACGCGTTGCGCGCGATCCGCCTGTTCGCCAGCAAGATCGCCGACGCCGTAGTGGAAGGCCGCGCTCTGGCTACGGAGCACGATTTCACGGCGGATAAGATTGTGAGCGACGAGGCCCCTGCCGAGGAAGGCATGATGGAGTACACGGAGTACGTGGACCCCAAGTATGCCGAGAAGATAATGGCGGAGAGCATGAGCCTGGAAGATCCGGCTCCGGCCTCGCAGCGTAAGGGACCCGCTTCGGAGACGGCCGAACCGGCTGCCGAGCCGATGGTCACGGAAGGCACAGTTTAACGATTCCCCCGTGGGGTGTCGATCGTGGGGCGTCGCCGCGGAGTAATCCAGGTGGATGCCCAACGCGGGCTGTGATTTGCCCGGCGAAAGGAACCAGGAAGATATTATGGCGGAAATTACCGCGTCACTAGTCAAAGCACTTCGCGAGCGCACCGGCGCCGGAATGATGGAATGCAAGAGCGCCCTGGTGGAATCCAAGGGCGACCTCGCCGAAGGGGAAGTGGTGCTGCGCAAACGGGGCATCGCGTCGGCCGGCAAGAAGGCTTCGCGCGCCACCAAGCAGGGGCTGATCGGCACGTACATCCACCACGGCGGCCAGCTTGGCGTGATGGTGGAAATCAATTGCGAGAGCGATTTCGTGGCGCGCACGGACGATTTCCAGGAACTGGTGCACGATGTGGCGATGCACATCGCGGCGGCCGATCCGCGCTTCATCCGCAAGGAAGACGTGACGGCGGATGTAATCGAGAAGGAAAAGGACATCCAGAAGGCCCGCGCACTGGCCGAGGGCAAGCCCGAGAAGGTGATCGAGAAGATGATCGAGGGCCGGATGGCCAAGTTCTACGAAGAGATCTGCCTGCTGGAACAGCCGTTCGTGAAGGAAGCCACGCTCACCGTGGGACAACTGGTGAAGACGAAGATCGCCAAGCTGGGCGAGAACATCAGCGTGGCGCGCTTCGTGCGTTTCAAGGTCGGCGATTCGCTGGCGGCGGAATCCGGCAGTGAAACCGCGGCAGCCGAGTAGGCCATGCCGGTCTATAAGCGCATCCTGCTGAAGTTGAGCGGCGAGGCGTTGGCCGGTACGGCGACGTTCGGCATCGACGCGGATCGGGTGCGAGCCCTGGCGCGCGAAGTGGCCGACGTTGTGGCCGGCGGCGTTCAGGTAGGCGTGGTAGTGGGCGGCGGCAATATCTTCCGCGGTGTGGCGGCGGCCGCCCGCAGCATGGACCGGGTGACCGGCGACCATATGGGCATGCTGGCCACGGTGATCAATTCACTGGCGCTGAGCGACGCGCTGGAGCAGATGGGAATTCCGACGCGCGTGATGAGCGCGATCGAAATGCACCAGGTGGCCGAGCCCTACATTCGCCGCCGCGCCATCCGCCATTTGGAAAAGGGGCGGATTGTGATCTTCGCGGCGGGGACTTCCAATCCGTACTTCTCCACCGATACGGCGGCTACGCTGCGGGCGCTGGAGATCAAAGCCGACGTGATTGCCAAAGCGACCCGGGTCGACGGGGTGTACGACAAGGACCCGCTGAAGTTCCCGGATGCGGTGAGGTTCGCCGAAATCTCGTACCTGGAAGTGCTGTCGCGCGCGCTTGGGGTGATGGACGCGACCTCGATCGCCATGTGCCGCGACAATAAGCTGCCGATTATCGTTTTCAATCTGAACACAATAGGCAATATAATGCGTATGTCGATGGGTGAAACCATCGGCACTGTAATTCACTAGCCGTAACGCGTTACGGAGACACTTCACTATGAAGACAGAACAGCCTGCAGCACCCACCGGTCCGGTGTTCAACTCGGTGAAAGAAATCGAGGCGAGCATCAAGACCAGAATGGAAAAAGCGCTCGCGGACCTGCAACACGACATGGCCACGATTCGGACCGGACGAGCGTCGTTAAGCATTCTGGACAACCTTCGGGTGGACTACTACGGTACGCCCACGCCTCTCAATCAGGTTGCCAACCTGCACGTGCCCGAACCGAACTTGATTACGATCCAGCCGTGGGACGTTTCCCAGATAGGACTGATCGAGAAGGTGATCCGCACGAGCGACTTGGGCCTCAACCCGGGCAACGACGGCAAGATCATCCGGCTGCCGATACCGCCGCTGACGGAAGAGCGGCGCAAGGAGTTCGTCAAGAAGTTGCACGGGGTGGCCGAGCATCACCGGGTGGCGGTGCGCAACATCCGCCGCGACGGCAACGAAGCGGTGAAGAAGCTGGCCAAGGACAAGAAGATCACCGAAGACGACGACAAGAAGGCGCACGACGAAATCCAGAAGTTGACCGATACGTATATGGACAAGATCGACGCGGCCTCCAGGAGTAAGGAAAAGGACATTCTGGAGATCCGTTAGACCGGCAAGTTTGGGAAGTCTCCGCGCCGCGGCTCTCTAGCGAGAACCGCGGCGTTTGTGTGTAGGGCCGAGCGATATGCAAGCTGACTCGAATCGATGGTTCACCCTGCGGGTACCGGCCTCCAGTGCCAACCTGGGCCCGGGTTTCGACGCTCTGGGGCTCGCCTTGGGCGTGTATCTGACGTGCCGGTTCCGGCGCAGCGAAGCGCTCACGATTCAGGCCTCGGGCCGCGATGCGGCGTCGATCCCGTGTTCGAGCGATAACCTGATCTGGCAGACGGCACTGACGGTGGCACAGGCTCACCGGATGACGATGCCGCCGATCGAGCTGCACATCGATAACGAGATTCCATTGGGCAAGGGGATGGGGTCGAGCGCGGCGGCGCTCACGGCGGGCGTGGTGATTGCCGATGAATTGCTGGAGCTCGGCTGGAAGCCGCTGCGCATTCTGGACGAGGCGGCGCGGCTGGAAGGGCACCCGGACAATGTGGCGCCGTGCACGCTGGGCTCGATTGTGGCGAGCGCGATCGATTCCGGCGGCGTGACGCGGGCCGTGCGCCTGGACCTGCCGAAGAGTTTCGACCTGGCGATTGTAGTGCCGGATTTCGATTTGCCGACGGCGAAGGCGCGGGCGGTGCTGCCCTCGGGGTACAGTCGCGAGGACGCGGTGTTCAACGTGCAGCGCGCGGCGCTATTGATCGCGGCACTGGCCACGGGCACGACTTCGGTTTTCCCGGCGGCGATTGAAGACCGCTTCCACCAGCCTTACCGGGAGGCACTGGTGCCGGGGTTGCACGAGATCCTGCGGCTGCGCGCTCCGGGCCTCTTGGGGTGCGCGCTGAGCGGCGCCGGTCCGTCGATTCTGGTGTTCTTCGAGCGGGGTTACGAGAGTGTGTGCGGGCTGGTGGTGCAGATCTTCCGGCTGCACGGGCACGAGGCGGAGACGCTGCATTGCAGTATTCCCGAGCGGGGGTTCGAGCTGAGGCGGGAGTGAGTTGGTGACGGAAGGCGTCCGTTCAACGCAGAGACGCAGAGAACGCAGAGGAAGCGCAGAGAAAGGCAAAACAACAGGAGTCCGAGCTTCGAAGCGGATGCACAAGGCAGAGCCGGCAGAGCCTCATGCCACGGCGGTACGATACAGGGGATGGTGCGGCAATGCATGCTCGCGGCGGTCTTGTGTGGGGGGCTGATGGCGAATGCGGATTTCGACCAGGTGCAGGCGGCGCGATTTGCCGGTCTGGCGCTGGACTGCGTGCATAAACCGTATCCGAATAAGATTGCGCATTCGCTGAACTCCGATGCCGATGTGAAGGCGCCGCGCGAACTGACGCCGGCGTTCTACGGCTGCTACGACTGGCATTCCTCGGTGCACGGGCACTGGCTGCTGGTGCGGTTGGCGCGGCTGTTTCCGCAAGCCCCGTTCGCGGCCGAAGCGCGGCGCGCGGTGGCGCGCAGTCTCACGTCCGCTAACATCGCTGTGGAAGTGGTCTATCTCAACGCCAGTGGACGCAATACCTTCGAGCGGCCCTACGGACTGGCCTGGCTGCTGCAACTGGCTGCCGAGTTGAAGGAGTTCGACGACGCGGAGGCGCGCGAGTGGTCCGCCACGCTGCGGCCGCTGGAATTGGCGGTCACGGCGCGGACGGCCGAGTGGCTGCCGAAGCTGCAACACCCCATCCGCACGGGCGAGCACAATAATACGGCTTTCTCCATGGGCTTGATGCTGGATTACGCGCGGGTCACGGGCAATGCGGAGTTCGGCAGAGTGGTGGAGGCGCGCGTGCGGGATTACTACCTGAAGGACAGGAATTGCCCGCTGGCCTACGAGCCTTCGGGCGAGGACTTTCTATCGCCTTGCCTGGCCGAAGCCGATGTGGTGCGGCGTGTGCTGCCGGCCGCCGAATTTGCGCGGTGGTTCACCGGGTTTCTGCCGCGGGTGGATCTGGAGCCGACGCTGGTCAGCGACGTGACCGATGGCAAGGCCTACCACCTCGCCGGGCTGAACCTGAGCCGGGCGTGGATGCTCGAAGGCATCGTTTCGAAGCTGCCGGCGGCGGATCCGCGGCGGAAGGCGTTGACTGCGCTTGCGGGCAAACTCAAAGCGACGGGGCTGGAGAGCATCAAGAGCGAGCACTACGAAGGCGGGCACTGGCTGGGCAGCTTCGCCGTGTATCTGGTGAGCAGGCGGGGACTGCGGTAAGAAATGTTGGCAGGCCAAAGGGCCTGCCCCACTTAGCGCTTGCGGGTGAAGATGGTGAGGTCGAAGGCGTCGGCCATCGCCTGATAGCCGGCGTCGTTGGGGTGGAGGTGATCGCCGGGATCGAAATCGGCGCGGATGCGTTTGGGATTGGCAGGATCGCGGGTGGCTGCCTCGAAATCGACGACCGCATCGAACGCGCCAGGGGTACGGATCCACGCATTCACCGCGGCGCGGACCGCCTCGCCTGTCTCGCGGGAGTAGCCTGCGCCTTCATACGGCGTCAGCGTACAGCCGATCACCTGAACGCCGTGGGCGTGGGCCTGCTCGATCAACTGCTGGTAGGCGCCGATGAGCTCGTCGGCGGTCACCGCCTCCGCCGGGGTGCTGGCCTCGCGGCCGATGTCGTTGATGCCTTCCATCAGGGTCACCCACTTGACGCCCGGTTGAGCGAGCACGTCGCGATCGAAGCGCGCCAGGGCGCTGGCGCCGGCGCCGTCGCGCAGCACGCGATTGCCGCCGATCCCCATGTTGGCCACGCCGATTCCAGCGGTTTTCTTGTTGGCCGCCAGGCGCGCGGCCAGCAGGGCCGGCCAACTGTGATTGGTCTCGTTGGTGGAGCGGGCGCCGTCGGTGATGGAATCGCCGAAGGTGACGAGGACGGCGGCCTTGGCGGGCGCCTGCACGTCGACGCCGGCCAGCCAGTAATACGACTGCGTGGTGACGGGGTCGGCAATCTCCGGCTGCGCGGTGGTGTCGCCTTCCTTGGAGATGTAGGTGTTATGCAGGGCGGTGGCGTGGGTGGTGGGAGCGCGCGTCTCGCCGGGGAAGTAGAGGCTGACGGCGAGGTCGGTGACGGGTGGGACGTTAAGTTCCACCGGATCGCTGAACAGGACGATGCCTGGTCCAAGGGTGCATCCCGGTTTGCCGTGGAAGGTGAGGGGACGATCCGAACCGGGGACGATCCCAGAGTCTTTCGCGCGGAGGGCTAGATGCGCGGCGCCGACCACGACCGGCGCGCTGCCGAACGCGTTCGACAGGCGGATGCGCAGGCGCTGGCCGGCGATGCTGGTGCGCACGATCATGCGGACAGTCTGATTGTTGAATCCGCGCGCGCCGATGGCCTGCGGAGTGGTAGCGGGGCCGGTGGGAGTTGCCGCCGGGGCCGGCAGGGTGTTGGGCTGAACCGCGATGGCGGCCGGCGCCGCGGGTCTCACGAGGGTTTGTGCCGTGGCCCAGGTAGCCACCCAGTGTTCCTGGCCTTTGGGTTGAGCTTCGATCAGGCCAAGTGTGCCCAGTTGGGCCAATACGAGAACGGGAATCCAGCGCAGCGTCACGGTACATTGCCTCCTGCGCTGAAATTATAACTCGGTGGGACCGGGGACAGACCGGACTGACAGCGAATTTCCGGCAAACGGCGCCGGAAATTCATGTCAGTCTAGTCTGTCCCCTGCTATACTCGTCGTTCTAAATATGGCGAATCCGAAATATGCGGCTTCCGACAAGCCGGTGCCGGTGTCCGAACTGGTGGACACGCTGAGCGACGGCACCAAGGTGAAACTGCGCACTCCGCGCATGCGGGCATGCAATGAGAAGGATGCCAAGGAGAAGCTCTGTGCGGGCCATCTGAAGCGCTGGTATTTTTTCGGTGAGGAAGTGAAGAAGAAGTTCGGCGCCGACGTGGAAATCTACCGATGCGAGCACTGCAAGACGCTGTACCTGCCGAACCCCGAGGAAGAGCCGCGCACCGGCACGTTAAGTTTCTGAGGCTGGCACAAAGAAAAACCGCATCGGTTCAACCCCCAGACGTTCGGGACTGAATTCGATGCGGCTCGCCCAGGTTGGGCTGGGAATCCGGCGTCGGGCTATCTGGAACAAAACAAAATCTTGTCGATTCCTGGTCAGGTCCGCGTCCTATTTTTCCTCACCAGAAACGCCAGACAACTACCGCTACCTGTGAACCCCCGGAGAGATCGTAAGAAATGCGTTTTACAAAAAAACCCCTCTGCGATAACCAAAAGAGAAAGAATGGTGAGCTAAAACTCTTGCAAACATCGGCTCCCGCAAGCACGCTGTCTTCTTCGGCCCACTCTCCTTCCATCCGCTCGGTTAAAGCAGAGGGCAGGTTTGAAAGTACTTCGCCAATTCACCACTACAAATAGCAATCGGATACCCATCTGTCAATCTGTTTAAATCACTTTGCTGTCAATATCTTGTGCAAACCGAAATGTGCAGGATTGTGGCCCAGGTGGGCAAGGCCTGTGTCGCTATGACACAATCGGAGTTGATGAGGGCCAAAATCGGGCTGACCGCCGCGTTCTGCTGTGCTTGCGCGACGCTGGCCGCCCAGACGTCCGACGACCCGGTGGCGGTGTTCACCGAGCATCCGCGCCTTTTCCTGCGCGCGCAGCGCCTTCGGCTGCTGAAGCGGGAACGCGAGCGCGCCTCGCCGCGCTGGCAGCAGTTCGAGACCCTGGTGGTGGGCGGCGCGCCCATGCCGGAGCCAGGTTTCGCCTGGGCGCTTTATTCACAGGTGACCGGCAACCCCGAATTCGGCCGCAAGGCGATCGTTTGGTCGCTGAC
>JADGNS010000772.1 GCA_017883355.1 Candidatus Solibacter sp. | reverse complement strand
GAGAGCATCCCCACCGCGCCCCCGTACCATCCGCGCGCGTCCTTCTCGAGCGCCTCCACGGTTTGCGCCGCCGCCTTCTTGGGCGCCCCGATCACGGTCACGGCCCACATGTGACTGAGGAACGCATCCAGCGCGTCGAACCCTTCCTTGAGGAACCCTTCCACGTGATCCACCGTGTGGAACACGCCCGCGTAGCTTTCGATCAGCCGCCGCCCGATCACCTTCACCGTGCCCGGCTCCGCAACCCGCGACTTATCGTTGCGGTCCACGTCCGTGCACATGGTCAGTTCGCTTTCTTCCTTGGCGCTGTCCAATAGCGCGCGAATGTTGTCGGCATCGCGCAGCGGATCTCCGGTGCGTTGCGCGGTGCCGGAGATGGGGCACGTCTCGATGCGCGCGCCCTCTACCCTGACGAACATTTCCGGCGACGCACCCACCAGTTGCTCCTCGCCGAATTGCAGCAGGAACTCGTACGGGCTCGGGCTGGCCAGTTGCACCCTCCGGAACAAGTCGCTGGCCTTGCCGGAGTAGGGCGTGCGGAAGGTCTGGCGCAGCACCACCTCGTAGTAATCGCCGCGCCGCATGCCTTGGCGCACCGTCTCCACGTTCGCCATGTACTCTTCGGGCGTGTGATCGCTCGCAATCGGACCGCTCTCCCGCGGCGCGGGCGGCGCGATGGTCTCGCCATCGCGCGCCAGGCCGTGCGTGCTCGCGCCCTCGCGCTCGAACTCGTACCGGAAGCGCTCCACCTGCTCCTTCTTACGGTCCATGTACCAGATGTCGTCGCAGAGGAACAAGTGCAGATCTTTGTGGCCGCCGCGCGGCAACTTCTTTTCGATGGGCTCGAACTGGAACAAAAGGTCGTAGCCGAAAGCGCCCACCAGGCCCAGACGCGAATCCTCTTCGCCGCGGAACTCCTCCGTCAGTGCCCGCAAGATGGAAAATGCCGATGGCTGTTTGCTGCGTTCTTCCTCGGGGAACAGGGCGGGGAGCGGCTTCAACCGGCCGGCCAGCATCTCGCCTTCATACCCGAACTCGTCCCAGTGCGGGTGATCGGCCAGCAGTCCGTGAAACATGCGCACGATCTGGACCCCGCGCGCGTTGAGCGGGCGGATTTCCACCCGCCGGTCGTACGAAACGATCTCGAGCGGCGGACGGGTGGAAGCGATGTCCCAGCGCGAGTATCTCCCGGGATACTCGTATCCCGACGACAGGTAGATCCCACGGTGCTGGTCCAGATCGCTGAGAAGGTGTTGCAGGCCCTTCCGGAAGTTGGTCTTCGAAGTAGACCGGGTGACCTGGATCCCGTGGGGAGTCGTATAGCGGTATTCGCGCATAGAGATGCCCCTTTGGGAATTATTCCTCAGAATAACATGCGGGCCAGGATCTCCCCGGCCATCCGCGCCGCCGGCCTCAGGTCGTGGCCCGCGCCTTCCACCGCCAGCAGATCCACGCGCGCCGGAATAAGCCCGATCGCGCCGCGCAACTCTTCGAGCGTGCCGAAGGGATCGCGCGAGCCGTGGACGAAGAGCGCGGGAGTGCGCCATTCGGGGAAAAACGCGGTGCGCGGCTGGTCCGGCTTCTTCGGCGGATGCAGCGGATAGGAGAGCAACAGCAGCCCGTCGGCGAGACCTGTACGCTCGGCGGCGATCATGGCGGTCTGCCTGCCGCCGTAGGAATGGCCGCCGGCGAACACGCGCCCCTCCACCCGCCGGCGCAGCGCTTCGATGGCGCGCACCACGCCTTCGCGATCGCGCGCCGCCGCCGCGGGAAAAGGTGGTCCGCTGGGCCGCACGACGCGAAATGGCAGGTCATAGCGCAGCACAGTCAATCCGGCTTCACAGAAGGCCTTGGAAAGGCTCACCAGCAACGGCGCGTTGGCATTCGAACCCGCGCCGTGCGTCAGCGCCAACCCATCGCCCGTTGGGCGCTCCGGCGTGTGCAGCACTCCACGCACTTCCTCAGTGTCGAAGACTTGTTCCATGGGGGACGCAGCGAAACTCAGGTTCTATTTTACGCTTTGCGTGCTCGAATTCAATCGCCGGGCAATCCCTGCAAGCATCTTACGCGGGGCCAGTCGCGTCAGTAGAATCATCCATCGGTTGCGCGCGCCGGCGATCACTTCCGGTTTGCCCGCCATCATGGCCGCGTAGCCCTCACGGGCGACCGCGGCGGCGGTCATGGTCGGACCCTGGAACAGGTTGCTGTCGGCAATCCCGGCGGCTGTGAAGAACTCCGTCCGCGTGGGACCTGGACACAACACGGTCACGCTAACGCCGGTACCCTGCAATTCGTTGGCGACGGCCAGCGAAAAGGAAACCACGAACGCCTTGCTCGCATAGTACATCGCCATGAACGGGCCCGGGACGAAAGCCGCGGTCGAGCCGACGTTGAGGATGCGCCCGGAACCGCGGCGCAGCATATCCTTGGCAAATAACCTGGTAAGGTGCGCGAGCGCGGTCATGTTCACTTCGATGAGCCGCGCTTCGTCTTCCCAATCCGTCTCGGTGTAAGCACCGTGCAGCCCGAAACCCGCGTTGTTGATGAGGATCTCGACTGTGTCGCCGCGCGTCTGCTCGCGCAGTGCCGCTCGCGCCGCCGCATCGGCGAGATCGGCCGCGATGCCTCGCGCCGGCACTCCGTATTCGCGGGCGAGGTTCTCCGCCAGTTCCGCGAGGCGGTCCGCCCGCCGCGCGACCAGGATGACGGCATACCCGTCTCCCGCGCAAAGCCTCGCCAATTCGGCGCCGATCCCGCTCGAAGCGCCCGTGATCAGGGCCGCCCCCTTGGCCACGCTATTCCTTCTTCTTCAGCGTCTGGTCGTTAGCCTGAATAAATTCGCGGATCTGGTCCGACATGGCCAGCAGTTTCTCCCACTGCTCGCGATAAAGGGTGACGGGGAATCGCCCCATTCCGTAGACCGAAAGCGCGCCTTTTTCGCTCACTTTCAAGGCGAGTGCCCCACGGGCGGGCTTCTTCAGGCTTTCGTTTTCGGCGCGCAAGCGCTCAATCTCCGCTTTCATCTCTTCTTCTGTAGGCATGGTGTTCAATTCCTTTGATACCACATGCTACGCTCAGATTTCCCCTGCCATGAGCGCGCTCCAAGCCATTTTTTTCGATTTCGACGGTGTCCTGCTGGATACCGAACCCGTCCATTGGGCCTGTTGGGCGGACGTGCTGGCCCCCGCCGGCCTGACCCTCACCTGGGATTATTACCGCGATCACTGCATTGGCATCGACGACCGCGACATGCTGCGCACCATGGCGCGGCAGGCCGATCCACCGCGCGACTGGGAAAGCCTCTGGGCGCTCTACCCGGCAAAGAAACAGTTGTTTCAGGCGCGCATGACCGCCCCGCCGTTCGAATCCTCCCTCACCGGAATGCTCCCCGGCCTGCATCGCCGGTTCAAAATGGCCGTGGTGAGTTCCAGTTCCTGTAGCGAGATCGCTCCGCTGCTGGTGGCCGGCGGGATACGGGAGCACTTCGACACCATCGTGGGAGGCGGAGACGTAAGCCACCACAAGCCGGCCCCGGACCCCTACCTGCTGGCAGCTACCCGGCTCGGCGTGGAGACGGCCCTGGTGCTGGAGGATTCGGCCGCCGGAATCGCCAGCGGCCGCGCCGCCGGCTTCGAGGTGCTGACCATCCGCCACCCCACGGAAGTCGCCG
>JADGNS010000771.1 GCA_017883355.1 Candidatus Solibacter sp. | reverse complement strand
CGCGCTGTAGGCATCGCGGTGGCGCTCCAACTCCGCCCAGTTGCTGGTGGCGAGCGGCACGCCGTTGCGGTCGTAGATGGTTCCGCGGGGGATCTCGCGCGCCAGGGAATTGATCCGCGGGTTGTGCTGCGGGCGCTTGACGTTGTCTTCTTCGAAGGCGTGCGCATCGCGCGCCAGGTAGCTGGTATCGCGCAGCACCTGGTAGCGAAGCGCGAACCCCAGCAGGATCGCCCCGGCCCCGGCCAGCACCAGCTTCAGACCGCCCAACGGCGCGCGCAACGCCTCCGGCTGGGTTGCCTTCGTGGTACTGCCGATACCCCCCAGCAGCGCAAACACCAGGAAATTCGCCACCATCGCGGTGTTCCCCGAACTGAGGAACGGCGATACCACGCCCGAAAGCGGCAGCGCTCCCAGCACGCCGGCCGTGATGAGCAGCATCTCGCAGGCGATGAGCGCAGAGAGTCCCGTGGCCAGGAAGAGCCCGTACGTAGTGTCCGCGCGTTGCGCCGCTCGGAGGCCGCGCCAGATCAAAAAGCCGAACAGCCCAAACACCGCGGAGACGCCGGCAAAGCCCCACTCTTCGCCCAGCGCGGGCAGCACGAGGTCGGTGTTCCCCGCCGGAATCACGCCGGGGTCGCCCCATCCCGGGCCGCTGCCTGTCGGGCCGCCGGTGGCAAACGCCCAAAGCGCGTGCGCCAGTTGATCGCCGCCATGGACGTCGTTATCCCAGGGGGACAGCCACATATCGATGCGCTGCACCACGGTGTGCGGCGTCCCCGCACGATAGCCGATGGTTACGGCCGCCACCATCAGGGTCAGCGCGGCGATGGCCAGCGCGGGCTTGCCTCGCGCCACCGTAAATACCGCCAGAAAGACGAACATCGTGACCAGCGCGGGCCCCAGATCCTTGAGCACGAAAAAAAGCACCAGCGAAATTCCCGTCGCCACGATCACCGGGACCACGTTCTCGGCGCGCGCCGCGCGGCCACCCGGCACGCGCGCTTCGCGCAGATCGCGCAGCCGCTCCCAGTGGCGCGTGAAGTAGCCCGCCAGGAACATCACCAGGAGGATTTTGATCAGCTCCACGGGCTGGAAGATGCCGAGATTCACTTTGGCGTCGTTGCCCGCCGGTCCGCGCCCGAACGCCATCAGCAGACCGAACAGCCCGAGCGCCGCGAACAGCGGCGTGTAGCACCAGCCCGCCAGACGGCGGTAATTGAAAATTCCAAACGCGGGCAGCGCGAGCAACAGCGCCCCGAGGAATACGCCGATGGCGAACTTGTGGAACTCCAGCGTGTCGCGCAGCGGGTCGCGCATGCTCACCATCAGCAGGAAACCGAAGCCGGTGAGCAATTGCAGTGCGGGCAGCAATGCGGCATCGCCCCGGAAACGCGTCAACCGCCAGATCAGGGCCACCAGGTAAAATCCGGCGAAGTACAGGAGCGCCGAGCGCACCAGTTGCGCGCGGAATTCGGCGGGGCTGCGCACGGCGATCAGCGGCTTGACGCGCGCGAACTGCCGGCGCGGAATCACCGCGGTCAACGCGCCTGTGTGGCGCAGCGGCCGCGCACGCTGGATGTAGTCGTAAATCAGCGGCGCGAGTTCCGCGCGATTGGGGAAGAACTCCAGCACCGGCAATAACTCATCGGGCGACGCAACCACGTTCAGATTGAGCACCGGCGCGCCGGACATCCGTTGTACCTTCGCCTGGTACACAAACCACAGGCCGGTGGCGACCACGAGCGACGCGGTGACCAGCCACGCCAGGCTCACCGAGGCCCGGTGACGCGGGACGCTGACCATTACGGGCGCCGTGCCCGGTGTGGTCCAACTGCGTGTCACCGCCATCGGGACGGCCTCCGCGAACGCGCCTTGCGCGGCGCCGGCGCGTGGATCCGGTCCAGCTCGCGCAGATGCCGGTCGGCTTCGTCGAAGCCGGGAATCCGGCGGTACAAGGCACGCGCCACATCGGCATCGCGCTTTGCCTGCCGCCAATCGCGCGCCAACTCCTGGTGCGCGCGAATCCGGTAGACGTCGCCCTGCTGCTCCACCTCACGGCGTCCCAGCACGGCGCCGAGCCGCTCCGCCGCCGCAAACTCCGCCATCGCCTTATCGGGATCGGGCAGCGAATACACGTATACGCGCGCCAGCGCCAGGTGCGGCGCGGGGTCCGCGGGCGCCTTCAACGACGACAGTGTGAACGCGTCGCGCGCCTTCAGCCGCAACCCCGCCACGGCGCTTTCCGAATACTGCCCGCCATTCAGCCGCTCCAGGGTTGCGTACCCCCGAGCCAGCGCCAGCCTGGCCGCGGTACGGTCGTCGCCCGCGCCGAGTTGCACGGCGCGTTCCAGGCAGATTTCGGCTTTTGGCCAATCGAATTCGTAGAGCCAAGGACTGGCGCTGCTGCGGTACGAATCCAGGATACGGTCGGCGGACGCCACGTACCACTGCGCCAGGTTCTCCTCCGGCGACTGCTTCACCGCAGGCGGCAGGTTCACCGCGGGCCGGGCCGCCGCGCTGGCGCGCGACTGCCACACCTGCCACCCGAGCGTGCCCCCAATCCAAAGCAGCATGCCGGTTGCGAAGTACCCGGCCGCGCCCAATACCTGCAAGGTGCGCGAATGCCTGCGCCGCGCCGTCCGGGTGACGCGGCGCAGTGCCTGGCGCGCCGCCTCGATGGTCGCGTTCGGATTCCACCTCGGCCGGCGCTCCGTCTCCGCCAGCGTCGGCTTCCGCTCCAGGAAGAGCTGCAGGTCCGCGTGGAACTCGACCGCCGAGCGGTACCGCTGGCGCGCGTCCGGCGCCAGCGCCTTCATGACCACCGCGCGCAGCCCCGCCGGGCACGACGCCGGCAGCGCCCGCGGCGGCCGCTTCGACCGGATCAGTCCCTCCAGCTTGCGCGTATCTTCCGCCTGGTACGGCGGCGCGCCGGCCAGCATTTCGTAGAGCGTGGCGCCCAATGCCCACAGATCGGACTGCGGATCCACCTCGGCGCGCGCCAGCCGCTCCGGCGAGCAGTAGCTCGGGCTGCCGAACTGGTGACCGGTCGCGTTGCAATCCGCGCGCAGCGTCTTGGCGATCCCGAAATCCAGCAGTCGCACCGTGTCGCTGGGACCCAGGTGGATGTTCGAGGGCTTGATGTCGCCATGCACCACGGCCGATTCCCACGAGTGAAACTTCGCCAGTTGTTCACAAATCTCGAGCGCGATTACGGCAGCCCGGCAGGGATCCACCACGCGGTCCGCCGCCAGGAGATCGGCCACCGTGCGCCCCTCGACGAACTGCATGGCGACGAAGAAGTAGCCGTCCAGATCGCCATACTCGTAGATCTCCACCATCCGCGGGTCGCTGGTGTGCAGTTCCTTTTGGATCGCCGCCCCGCGCCGCTCCGCCTCCACGATCAGGCGCCTGGCGGGATCGTCGCCCTCGGGGATCAGCTTCAACACGACCTTGCGGTTTTCTACCGTGTCCCTCGCCAGGAACACTTCGGTCATGCCCTTGCCGAGGCGGCGAATGATTTCGTAACGTCCGATATGGGTGGGAGCGCTCATCGGTTGATCACCTTGGTTTACGGCGCCACCTTAGTCATGGCGCACTTCGAAGGAGAGGCTCACCACCTCGGCCAGCGAGAGTTCCGCGCGATCCGGCAGCGGGACCTCGACGTTGCCCGC